>CAJOMM010000027.1 GCA_905235765.1 uncultured Clostridia bacterium | reverse complement strand
ACAAGATCCCCGTTGTAAAAATGCGTTTTTACTCCGCAACAATCGAGGATTTTCAACATTTTTATAACGTCCGTTATCGCCGGACAATTTTTTATAACCACCTCTTCTTTTGTTAAAACGGACGCCGCTATCATAGGCAGCACGGAATTTTTTGCGCTTTCCGCATTTATCGAACCGTCTATTCTTCTTCCGCCGTTTATCACGAATTTTTCCATACAATTATCCACCTTTCAAAGATAATTCATTGTATGGTTTTTTTCGTTAAAAAGTTAAACTCCCGTTTTTGGAAACGTTGAACAGAACACCCATTTCCGCCATAAAAATTATAATAGACGTGTTTCCGCTGGATATCAGCGGCAGAGGAAGTCCGGTCGGAGGAATACTGCCCGTAACCACGAGCGCGTTTATTATCGCCTGTATACCGAATATCATAGTTATTCCGACAGCTAAAATGAACCCGAATAAGTCTTTCGATTTTGCGGCGATTTTCAGCCCCCGTATAACTATAAAAAATATCAGAGAAAAAAACAGTACAAGCCCTATAAACCCTATCTCTTCGCCTATAACCGACAAAATAAAATCCGACTCTGCGAAAGGAAGAAACGCGTATTTTTGCCTGGAATTAAAAAGTCCCACGCCGAACCAGCCGCCGGATCCCAACGCATATAATGATTGCAAAAGTTGGTAACCTTCTCCTTTCGGATTTGACCACGGATTCAAAAACGCCGCCAAACGGTTAAGCCTGTAAGGTTCTATAAGTATAAGCACCACTCCGCCGATAAGCGCCGGAATTATAAGCATCAGCATATATTTAATTTTAAGCCCTGCGGAAAATATCATCGTAAGCATAAGCATCGCTATACATACGGTTATGGACATATTAGGCTCTAAAATAACGAGCGCACAAACAGCACCGCCGAATAATAACACCGGTATCGCTCCTTTAATCTCCGTTCCTACCCCCTTATTTTTGGAATAATAAGTAGCGCAGAAAAGAATAAGCGAAAACTTGGCTAACTCAGACGGCTGTATAGTAAACGCGCCGAGATTTATCCATCTTCTCGCGCCGTAATTTTCCACTCCTATGCCCGGAATAAATACAAGTCCGAGCAAAATAAAACAAATTACGGCAAGCGGTAAAGTGAATTTTTTTAACTTATTGTAATCGAAAAAACAGGTAAAAATCATCGCCGCAACGCCTAAAAGGATACCTATTACCTGTTTTTTAACAAAATAAAAAGGGTCGCCGTACGTTGCGGCAGCCGAATAATTGCTCGCAGAATAAATAAAAACCGTGCCGATTACCGCAAGCGCAACTACGGTTAACACCAAAAGGACGTCTCCCTTTCGTTTTCCTTTTATCAGATTATTTCTCACGGCAGACTCCTGACTATTTCGTTAAAACGATTGCCCCTTTCCACATACCCTGAAAAATTGTCGAAACTCGCGCAAGCCGGACTGAATAAAACCACGTCTCCCTCATCCGCAAAAATAGCCGCCACCTTTATAGCGGTATCGAATTCCGTAACGACCGTTACGCACTCTACCCCCGTTTTATCCGCGCTTTCCAACATATTCCTTCTCGACTTGCCGGTAAGAATAACCTGCTTTACGAAATTATCTTTTATCGCCTGAAAAAGCTTGTCGTAACTTTCACCTTTTTCGCTTCCGCCGAGTATCAATATTTTAGGGGCTTTGATTGTTTGAACGGCGTTTATTGCCGAAGCCGTGTTTGTCGATTTTGAATCGTTTATAAATTTAATCCCGTTCTTTTCCGCAACGGTTTCCATGCGGTAAGGAACGCCCTTAAAGGTTTTAAGCGTTTGCGCTATCGTTTCCGAATCTGCCCCCATAAGTTTCGTTACTGCAACCGTGAAAAGCGCGTTGTAAATATTATGGTCTCCGGAAAGCGACAATTCCGACGCGGAAACTATTCTTTCTTTTTTATAATAAAGATCACCGTTAAAAAGATACGCTCCGTCCACCTCTTCGGTTAAAGAAACCCATACGACCTTGGCTTTTACTTCCGTATAAAAACCTTTTACCGTCTCGTCGTCGAAATTTAAAACCGCGTACTCGCTCTCTCGCTGGTTCATAAATATACGTTTTTTTAGATAAACGTAGTTTTCCATTGTATAATGTCTTTCAAGATGATCGGGCGTTATATTCAATATGCAGGAAATATGCGGCGTAAAAAAAGAAACGCTTTCAAGTTGAAAACTTGAAATCTCAGTTACGAAAACAACGTCTTTGTCGCAATCTGATTTTTCGGTAACGGGAACGCCTACGTTTCCTACAAGTTCGCAATTCAATCCGCAATTTTTAAGCACGTCGCTTATCATGGTAACCGTCGTCGTTTTACCGTTCGTCCCCGTAACGGCTATAAACGTCGGAGTAAAAAGACGATACCCCAACTCCGCTTCTCCCATGATTTTTACGCCTTGCGCTTTTGCGCTTACCGCTACGGGATGATTTATGGGTACCCCCGGGCTTATTATAAGTATATCCGTTTCCGTCAATATTTCCCAAACGGTCTCGTCTGTCGCCTCTTGCCCTCCGAGAGAAATAATCTCTTCTTTGGCTTTATTTATTTTTTCTCCGCCCCCTTCATCATAAAAAAAGCAGGCTTTTACGCCGCTTCTTAAAAGATACCTCGCGGCGGAAAGTCCGCTCCTCGATACTCCTAAAATCAAAAAACTTTGCGATTTTACGTACATTTTTCACCTCATAAATAAAATATGACGCTTATCGCCCCCATTATGACCGTTACGAGCGAATATATATACGAAATCTGCGCTTCCGTCTTCCCTTTCATCTGAAAATGATGATGAAGAGGCGCCATAAGAAACACCCTCTTTTTCGTCCTCTTATAGTGCGCTACCTGTATTATGACCGACACGCTCGACACAACGAACATTACGCCCAAAATCGGTATAAAAAGTCCGTTACCCGAAAACAAACTTATCGCGCCTATAAATCCGCCAAGCGAAAGCGATCCCGTATCCCCCATAAATACGGCGGCTTTATTTACGTTGAAAACCAAAAACGCCGCTATCGCCCCGATAAGACAACAAGATAACAAATATATTCCTTCATATTCTTCTTTCGTGTATTCATAACCGAAAAACAACGTTTCGGTATGAATCAAAGCGATAATTCCCAAAAGGTAAAATAAAGAAACGCCTCCGGCAAGCCCGTCTAGTCCGTCGGTTAAATTTACGCTGTTCGTTATCGCAATAAGTATAAATGCCGCAAGCGGTATTATGAAAAACCCGACGTCGACCGATATTTTAAAAAACGGTACGTAAAACGACGTAAGTCCGTTACGGTATGCGTACGCGCCGGCGATAAGCGATACAGCCGTCTGGAAAACAATTTTCTGATACGGTTTCAGTCCTTCGTTCCGACTGAATTTTATTTTAAGAAAATCGTCTAAAAAACCTATAAGCAAATAAAATAACCCCAACGCCATTGAAACCGTAGCGGCATTTCCGCGAAAACCTTTGAAAATAAGAAATACAAAAGTGGCGGAAAGAATAAAAAACAGACCGCCCATTGTCGGCGTTCCGTTTTTACTTTCGTGGGTCTTAACGTACTTTAATATTGTTTGTCCGGCTTTAATTTTTTTTAGCAGCGGTATAGTCGCGAATCCTGCCGCCAAAGCGACGAAAAACGCGACGACCACGCTCAACAGCAACGTCTTTATCAATTTCTGCTCCGCATAACTTCTTCTACGGTATCTTTGTCATTATAGACGCGTTTTATACCGAAAACTTCCTGATATTTTTCGCCGCCTTTACCGGCGATTAAAACGATATCGCCTTTTTGGGCTAAATTAAGAGCGTATTTTATCGCGTCTTTCCTCTCTTGAATTATTACGTATTCGCCTTCCGTTTCCAATATACCCTTTTCTATCTGCCAGATTATATCCATTGCGTCTTCAAACCTCGGATTGTCCGTAGTAAGAACGGTAAAATCCGCGAGTCGTCCGCTGATATTTCCCATTAATGGACGCTTTTCTTTATCCCTGTTGCCCCCGCAACCGAAAACGCATATAAGTCTGTTTTCCGTATGTTCTTTTAAGGCGGATAAAGATTTTTCAAGCCCGTCCGGTGTGTGCGCGTAGTCAAGATACACGCAAAAATCACCGTCGTATACGCATTGAAGTCTTCCGTCTATACCCTTGACCAGTTCGAGTCCTTCGGCAACGTCGTCAGTATTTACTCCGTACAAAGCCGCAGCCGTTGCCGCGGCAAGAGCGTTGTATACGTTAAACTTCCCGTATATATTCAGCTTTACGTCGTATATCCTGTCGAAAAGGTTCATCACGAAGGCAACGGACGACCTGCTCTCCTTTAAATCAATAGCGAAAACGTCAGACGGTTCGTCCACGCCGTAGGTTACCGTTTTTACTCCTTTCAATTCGGCAATCTCCCTCCCGACGGGGTCGTCGGAATTAGTTACTACGTATTTTTTTACGTTTTCTTTCAAAAAAGAAAGCTTTGCGTTTTTATAATTTTCCATCGTCTCGAAAAAATCGAGATGGTCTTGAGAAAGATTAGTGAAAACTGCTATCTCAAACGGCACGCCGTAAAGTTTTTTTAGCGCCGCCGCGTGCGCTGAAACTTCCATTACAACCGCCTCGACAGAATTTTTTTGCATATCGGCAAGTATTCTGTGAAATTCCAAAGGATCGGGAGTGGTTAAAGACGACTCCATAAACTTCCCTCCGTAAAATACGCCTAACGTACCTATAAGTCCGCACTTTATTCCGCTCTTTACCAAAATCGACGTGATTAAATGAGCGGTGGTGGTTTTACCGTTTGTTCCTGTAACGCCTATAAACCGCATCTTTCTTTCCGCATGCCCGTAAAAATTCGCGGCGATAACGCTTATCGCCACTCTGCCGTCTTTTACCACTATCTGAGGCAGCACGCTGTCAAGCCGCTTTTCGGTAACGATAGCCGCCGCCCCGTAATTTTCCGCCTGCCTTACGAAATTGTGTCCGTCGAAATTTATACCTTTATAACAAACGAACAAACTTCCGCGAGTTATAGCGTTGCTGTCGGTTATGACATCTTTTATTTCAACGTCGTTATACGATATTTTTTCAAGTATATTCACTCCGTTTATAAGTTCAGACAGTTTCATTATCATATTCCTTTTAATTTTATTATGCCTTCGAAAACCTGTTTGGCGTATGGCGCAGCCACCGTACTTCCGTAATACTCGCCTTTTGGTTCGTCTATTATCACGAGCGCCAAATACTTCGGATTGTCCGCAGGAAAATATCCCACGAAAGACGCTACGTATTTACCAGCCGCTATTACGCCGTTTTCGTACTTTTGCGCTGTTCCCGTCTTGCCGGCAACCCTTGCCCCGTCTATATACGCCTGCTTGCCGGAACCTTCCGCCACTACCTTTTCTAGCATGTCGGAAACGATTGCGGAAGCCCTTTCGCTTATTACGCGATTCTTTAATCTGGGACTTATTTTTTCCGCTATTATCCCGTTGTCCGAATAAATTTCTTCGACGAGATAGGGTGTATAATAATTTCCGCCGTTTACCGCCGCTGCAGTCGCCGACGCAAGTTGCAAGCCGGTTACCGCTATCGTCTGCCCGAACGCTATCCTCGCTAAATCCACGTTCTGTACCGCTGATACAGGCAATATCATACCCTGCGCTTCTCCGCCGAAATCTATCCCCGTAACGCTCCCATAACCGAAACGATTTATGTACTTATACATGGTCTCTTTACCAAGCGACATGGCTATATCTACAAAAATCGGGTTACAACTGTTATTAAGTCCCCCTTGCAGGTTCAGATTGGCGTGCTTCCCGTTCTCGTGATTGCTCCAACATTTCACCCTCTGCCCGTCTATATATCTGTACCGCGACGAACTGAAAATATGTTCCGGTGAAAATGCCGATTTATTTCCGTTCAAATATTCTTCCACGTTGGCGGCTGCGGTAAGTATCTTAAAAGTTGAGCCCGGTTCGTATACATCGCATACGAGATTATTCCGACTCTTTGCGCTCAAAAGCGAAAGATCGTCCCTCGGTACTTCGTTAAGATTGAACGACGGCTTCATACACATCGCCCTCACGGCGCCGCTCGAAGGATCTATAACCAACATTTGCGCGCTTTTTGCCGAATGTATTTCGTACGCTTCAGACATCGCCGCCTCGCAAAGCATCTGAATTTCGTTATCTATTGTCAGTTTTATATTCAGCCCGTCCGTCGCAGGTATATAACTCGCTTTCCCACCGTCTATCTCAACCCCGACTATATCGGTTTCGTAAAGTATCTCGCCGTTTATTCCGCTCAAATATTTGTCGTAATAAAGTTCAAGTCCGGACTGCCCTTTCCCGTCGGTGGAAGTAAACCCTATTACTTGCGACAATGTTTCGTTATACGGGTATAGCCTCGTATTATCGCGAGAATAATAAACGCCTTCAAACTCGTAACTTAAAAGCTCGTTTATCTTTTCTTTTTTTACCTGTTTTTTTACGGTTACCTCGCTCGACTTTGTTTTAGTCAAACGATCGTACGCGTAATCATAGTCTATTTCAAGCACCCTGGACAAAGTTTCGCATAGTTTAACCATATCTTTAACGGCCTTTTTTCGCACGAACACGGTATACGTGTCCTCATTATCAGCAAGAACAACGCCGTTTACGTCGGTTATCTTTCCGCGAGCGGCAACTACCGGTATTTCTCTCGTCCATTGATCGAGCGCTTTTTCCTGTAAATCTTCGCCCCATATGATCTGAACGTAAAAAAGCCTTCCTAAAACAAAGCAAAATAAAAAGGCTACCGCAATTACTATTGCAAATAACCTCTTTCGTAAAACCGTGATTGAAAATTCGTTTTTTATTTTCGGGATCTCCTTAATTTTTCCGTTAATTAAGTATATTCCCGTTTCTCTTTTTTAATTACCTTTTATCATACCGTAAGTGTTTTCCGCAACGGATATAACGTAATCGTCTGCGGATACGGCGTTTATTTCTTCGGTAAGCGCACCGTACATTGCGATACGGTTACCGAGCTCTTCAGCCCTCGCCTGATTCGTCCGTTTTAACGAAGCGAGAACTCCGGTATTTATCACTATCAACGCAAGAATTACCATAACGGTAAGAGCATATAACATGACGACTATCTTACCCTTCGAATTTAACTTGTAACCGTTCTTTTCACGGTCTTTCTGCATTTCCATATCGTTGTAGACGTGAGAAACGTCTCCGTCGCCGAACTGCATCGTCGTAGACGTAGGACGGATATCTTCATCAGCTACGGCTTGTTCTTTAACTTCAAGCTTAGGCTCTTCTTCTACGGGAATTTCTTCTTCCACCGAAGGTTCGCCGTACAAAAGCTTATTCAAGTTGCGATGCATTATTTCACGCTCTTGGGCACGCTCCTCCGTGGAAACTTCCCTGTCAAAAGCGGACGCGCTCCTTCTGTCTAGCACGTCTATGGCGGAACCGCCTTCGGATGAATTCGTTGTATTACGTCTCGTCGTCAACATAATATCCTACTCCTTGATCTATGTTTTAAATCTTTTCCGCCACGCGAAGTTTTGCGCTTTTGGATCTGCCGTTGTTTTTAAGTTCTTCTTCCCCTGCCGTTATCGGGTGTTTCGTTATAATGTTTATCTCTTTTTTCTTTCCGCAAACGCAGAAAGGTAAACTCTTATCGCAAATACAGTCGGTTTCTAACTCTTTGAACGCTCGCTTTACGATCCTGTCTTCCAAAGAGTGAAAGGTTATTATCGCTATCCTGCCCTTTGGCTTTAACATCCGACACATTTCTATTACCGTATCGTAAAGTTCGTCGAGTTCCCCGTTTACTTCGATTCTTATCGCCTGAAACGTTCTTTTCGACGGATGCCCGTCTTTTTTATACTTGAACGGTATACTTTTATCTATTAATAAATTAAGTTCTCCTACCGTTTCTATCCTTTTTATCTGCCGCGCCGCCACTATGTTTTTAGCGATATTAGAAGCAAATCTTTCTTCGCCGTATTCCGAAAGTATTTCTTTAAGTCGGCTTTCGGGATATTCGTTTACGACCTTTTCCGCCGTAAGGCTTTTCGTTTGATCCATACGCATATCGAGTTTTTCGTTTTCAGCCATATACGAAAACCCTCGGGAA
>CAJOMM010000026.1 GCA_905235765.1 uncultured Clostridia bacterium | reverse complement strand
AAAAACGAATTTTTTAACTCATTTATAAACCGTGTAATTCTTTTTGACGACAAAGTTATTATTCTGTACAACACTAATAAACGGGAAACGAAACGGCTTACAAAAAAGGAAATCTCGGATATAACAAGCAACAAAAACATTGAAGAAATAAAAGAAAACTCGCTTGAACAAAAGTTCAAACGAGAATCTTGTGGTTGCGGGAGTGGGATTTGAACCTCACGACCTTCGGGTTATGAGCCCGACGAGCTACCGAACTGCTCCATCCCGCGATATGCTCTTCTCTAAAGTGCTTTTATATAATATACCTTTATTCCCTCTTTGTCAAACGTTTATGCCGAAAAAAATTTAAATATCTCTTTTATAAAACTTGTTTTTTTATTTTTTATATATTACAATATATCTATGCAACCGCTTTTTATTGATTATTCCCTTAAAAATAAAACGATTGCCGTAGCGGTCTCCGGCGGCGAAGACTCTATGGCTTTATTAAATTACGTGCTTTCCGTAAAAGATAAGTACTCTTTTAATTTGGTCTGTATCAACGTTGAACACGGTATCCGCGGAAAATCTTCCGAAAACGATTCCCTTTTCGTAAAAAATTTTTGCAATCAATATAATATCCCTTTTATCTTTTACCAGGTAGACTCCCTTGAAAAAGCCGAAAAAGATAAACTTTCCGTCGAACAGGCTGCAAGAACTTTGCGTTACCAGTGTTTTTTCGACGCTATCAAAAACCATAAATGCGACCTAATTTTTACCGCTCATCACCTTAAAGACAACATGGAATCCGTGCTTATTAATATCTTCCGCGGCACGGGTATAAAAGGGCTTTCCGGCGTAACAAATTACGACGACAAAATATTGAGACCTTTTCTTAACGTTTCCAAAAAAGAAATATCCGAGTACGTTCGAGAAAACAAAGTGCCGTTCGTTACGGACGAAACCAACCTTAACGACGACTACACGAGAAACTTTATTCGCCACAACGTTATTCCTTCGATAGAAAAAATCTTTCCCGAAGCGGAAAAAAGCGTTTACAGACTTTCGGAAATAGCGCGCTCGGAAGATAGGTTCCTCGACGAAGAGGCAAAACGGCATATCTCTTTTATTTCCTCCATCGCCGAAATAAAACTGCCTTTAGACAAAGTCTTACTTAATCGCGCAACCGTTATTTGCCTTAAAAAACTTGGAATCGAAAGAGATTACGAACAAGTGCACGTAAACGACGTATGCGCACTTCTTGACAAAGAAACGGGAAAATCTGTAGACCTTCCTAAAAACGTCGTCGCCACCAAAGAATACGATAAAATAGTTTTCTATAAAAAAACAAATCGGAAAGGACAAGAATTGCCTTTTAAAACGGGTAAATTCACTTTCTTCAATAAAGAATATTCCGTAACGGAGGTCCCAGGAAAACCTTTAGATTTAAAAAGCGGCCTCTTTGTCGACAAAGATAAAATTCCTGCCGGCGCTTTGATAAGAAGCAGATCTGCCGGCGATTACATAAAGAAATTCGGCGGCGGAACCAAACTTTTATCCGATTTTTATTCCGACTTTAAAATTCCGCGCAAAGAAAGAGATCTTTTACCCGTCATAGCTATTGAAAAAAGAATTCTTGCAATATTCGGAATTGCGGTTTCATTAGACGTAAAAGTTGACAAAGAGACAAAAATCGTGTTACAATTACAATAAACAAAGGATAACTTATGGATAAATACAAGATTGTACTCACCGAAAATCAGATTCAGCAAAGGGTTAAAGAACTCGGAAAATCTATTACCGAGGACTATAAGGGTAAAAATCCCGTTATAATCTGCATGCTTAAAGGCGCCGTTTATTTCTTTGCGGACTTGACTAAAAACATAGATCTTCCGCTTATGATCGATTTTGCACGGCTTTCGAGCTACAGAAACGGGACTTCCGGCGGAGATATGGAACTTATTTCCGATATAACCGCAAAAATCGAAGGGAAAGACGTTCTTATTGTTGAAGATATCGTCGACAGCGGCAAAACGCTTTCTTATTTTATCAGCCTCTTGAAGAAAAAGAATCCCTCCTCTATCAAAATTTGCGCTTTCCTGGATAAAAAGGAACGCAGAGAAGTGGAAATCAACGTGGATTACGTTGGATTCGATATTCCTTGCGGATTCGTTATAGGCTACGGACTTGATTACGCCGAAAAATACAGAGAACTCCCTTTCCTTGCCGAAATAACGGAATTCGACGTTTAAGTTAATTATCCGTTTTAAGGTACTACACCTATCGCCAAATTCCGCAAACGCGCAATTTAGCTATTATTCCCATATTTAATTTAAAATATTTACGGGTTCGGAAAACCGAACCCGTTTTTTAGTCTTTGTATTTTTAGTCTTTATAAAAGTTTATGAGGCAACCTTTCAGTATAATCTGTCTTTCCGGCAGCGTCAGATCTCCGATTTTCAGTTTTATCTCCCGATCGCCGTTTTTGCCCGTTACTTTTGCCGAAACTTCGTGAACGCCGTTTTCTATCGCCGATCTTATTCCCTTTACGAATACGAGATCGCCTACTTCAAATTCGTTCTTGTCGCAAATAAACGGAATCATACCCCAGTTAATCAGATTGCTCCTATAACGCTTAGTGGCGTAATCCTGCGCGATGTTGGCTACTCCGCCCAAAACTCTCTGGCAAGAAGCGGCTTGTTCTCTTGCCGAACCGTCGCCCGGTTTTATCGCGCAAACAACGCTGCCGTAAGTCGTTTTGTCTTTGTCGTAAGAAACGTCCTTAGGAAAGCCCTCCTCTTTAACTTGTTTTGCCCTTTTTACGTATTCCGGATCTTTTCTCGACAGCGCGAATTCGGCAAGTTTTAAAGGATTGCTTCTGAACGACGACGTTTCGCCCGACGGAATAAGTTCGTCGGTCGTGGTAACGGGATCGGTCAGAACGGAAACAACTTTTAACAAAAGATCTTCTTTAAGCGGCTCCATCTCCGGCCAATCGGCAATATTCGGCCCGTAAACCAAAGGCTCGCCCGTTTCGCCTTTACCTATTTTATTATATACTCTCGTATTATAAATCTTGTCGTCGAAGCGGTATTTTTTAGATCTTGTTTTATATTCCGTATCAAGCGCCGAAGTTATCGCTCCCCCGTTTCTCGCGGTAGCGGCGATACTTCTTGCGTCCATAAGCGCAACGCAGGAAAGTTGACCTTCCGAAGGTTTACTTCCTTCTCTGCTTTCAAAGTTTCTCGTGGTATGTCTTATGGATAAACCGTTGTTTCTCGGCACGTCGCCTGCGCCGAAACACGGTCCGCAGAAAGCAGTCTTTATAATTGCGCCATCCTCCATAAGCGAACCGATATAACCTCCGTCTATAAGCGCTTTATAAACCGGTTGACTCGCCGGATAAACGTTTAACGTAAAATTCTCGCCGTTTACCGATTCGCCGTTTAATATTTCTGCCGCTTCGGCTATATTCTCGTATAAACCGCCGGCGCAACCGGCAATAACGCCTTGATCCACGTACACCTTGCCGTCGACTATTTTATCGGTGAGATGGAAATCACCCTTGCCGTTTTTAAGCAATTTTTTGCCGTTTTCTTCCACTTCCTTTAAAAGTTCGTAAGGACGGGACAAAAAATCGCGGATCGTGTATGCGTTCGACGGGTGGAAAGGAAGCGCGATCATCGGCTCTACTTCAGAAAGATTTATGACGATTGCCCTATCGTAGTAAGCCCCGTCTTCCGGAGCAAGTTTTTTATATGCTTTTTTTCTGCCGTGGCAGGCGAAAAATTCTTCGGTTTTTTCGTCAGTCTGCCAGATAGAAGAAAGGCAAGCCGTTTCGGTAGTCATTACGTCTATGCCGTTACGGTAATCCATAGAAAGCGAAGAAATGCCTTCGCCGATAAATTCCAATACCCTGTTTTTAACGTAACCGCTCTTAAAAGTCGCGGCGACCAAAGCGAGCGCAACGTCGTGAGGACCTACTCCGCGGCGAAGTTTACCTGTAAGGTATACCGCAACGATCTCCGGATAATCTATATCGTAAGTTTTATCGAGAAGTTGTTTGACGAGTTCAGGTCCGCCTTCTCCTATAGCCATAGTTCCCAAAGCCCCGTACCTCGTGTGCGAATCCGAACCGAGAATCATCGAGCCGCAAAACGCGCGTTCTTCACGCATGAATTGGTGAATAACGGCAAGGTGCGGCGGAACGTACGCGCCGCCGTATTTTTTAGCCGCCGAAAGCCCGAAAGCGTGGTCGTCTTCGTTTATGGTGCCGCCGACCGCGCATAGAGAGTTGTGGCAGTTGGTAAGCGTGTACGGAATAGGAAATTGCTTTAATCCGGACGCTTTAGCCGTCTGAATTATTCCGACGTAAGTTATATCGTGAGAAGTTATTTCGTCAAACTTTAAGTTAAGTTTTTCGTTACTATCGGAAACGTTATGGGCTTTTAAGATTTTGTAGGAAATAGTCTTTTTCTTGGCAGAGACGGTTTTTTTCGCGTCGCATATTTCGCCGTCTTTATAAATAACGCCATGGTTTACGAGAGTTATCATACGCTTCTCCTTTTACTCGTTTTTAATATTTTATCATAAAACAACAAACTTCGCAAAGCAATTTTACGCGTTTAAATAGATAGTTGATAAAACTTCTTGATATTTTTTCGCGACCGTTATATAATTTTAGCGGAGAAAGAAAATGGAAAAAAACAAATTCAGATTCAGATACTCTGTTATCGTATGGATATTGCTTTCGGCGGTATCGGTGCTTTTAGCTTTCGGCACGGCAAAGAATATTTACGACTTTTTTATTCTGTACGATTCTTCTACGTCCCGTGCGATTTTCTGCGCGGCGATAGCCTTTGCGTGCCTTTTCTTACTCGTCATTTCCGTATCGGTCTTGGTGTACGGGAAATATACGGTTAAAGAAGGTAAAATTTATATTCGCTTAGGATTATTTTTAAGCAGTATAAAAACTGAAGACGTTTCGCAAATTTCGTATTTTAAAAAGCAGGATAAACTCGTCTTATATCTTAAAAACGGGAAATATACCGTGGCGGTCATTAAGAGCGAAGAATACTCGGATTTTATCGCCGCCGTAAAAAGAGAAAACCCGACGGTAGCGTACGTAATGGAAAGCGGAGAAAATAATTGATATAAAATTTTTTCTTCAAATAAAATATTGTTGACAAAGTCATATAATGGTAGTAAACTAAAAAAAAGATATAAGTCCGGTAGGTAAGACTACCGTAGGGATACGGGCTGCTGCCGCAAAGAAGTGGAGACACTACAAGCAGGTTTAACAGGTTTCGTCGAAAACAAGGCGTAACCCAACGCAGTTTCAAGCCCTACGAAGTTAAAGCCAGAATGGTTGCTTAAAATTATACCGCCGGTTTTCGGCGGTTTTTTTATCGGGAGGCAGAATATGACGGAAGAATTGCTAAAATTGTTTGAACAACTCGAAGAACTTTTCGTAAATAAAAAATACAACGAACTGAAAGCGCTTCTTTCGGATACGGAACCTGCGGATATCGCTAAATTTATTGAAGATAATCTGGAAGAGATAGATCAGATTCGGTTTTTCAGACTTCTCCCGAAAGACCTCGCAAGCGACGTTTTCATAGAGACCGATTCGGACACTCAGGAAGCTTTGATCAAAGCTTTTACCGATAAAGAACTTAAAGCCGTTATCGACGACATGTTCCTCGACGACGCCGTAGACGTAATCGAAGAAATGCCCGCTAACGTCGTAAAAAGAATCCTGAAAAACTCCGACCCTCAAAACCGCCAACAGATAAACGAACTTCTCGAATATCCGGACGATTCTGCCGGAAGTATAATGACTACGGAGTTCGTATCGTTTTCCGCCGATATGACCGTGGAACAAGGATTCGATAAAATCAGAAAAACCGGTATCAATTCAGAAACGATATATACCTGTTACGTAACGGATAACCGCAAACACCTTATCGGCGTCGTTACCGTAAAAGAAATGCTTTTGGCGGGAAAAACCGACGTCTTGCGCGACATAATGGACGATTCCGTTATAACCGTCGAAACCTTGGACGATAAAGAACAAGTGGCTATGATGCTTTCTAAATACGACTTCCTGGCGCTCCCCGTCGTGGACAGAGAAGGGTGCCTCGTCGGTATCGTTACGGTAGACGACGCAGTCGACGTTCTTCAGGAAGAAGCCACCGAAGATATTCAGAAGATGGCGGCTATCCTGCCTAACGAAAAGCCTTACCTTAAACAGTCTATTTGGAGCATTTGGAAAGCGAGGGTTCCTTGGCTTTTACTCCTTATGGTATCCGCAACGTTTACGGGACTTATTCTCAACACTTACGAAGCTTCGCTTTCCGATATAAGCACAGTGCTTATAGCGTGCGTGCCGATGCTTATGGATACGGGCGGAAACGCCGGCGGTCAGGCTTCGGTTACCATAATTCGTTCGATTGCCTTAGGAGACATTGAATTTAAAGATCTTTTTAAGGTCTTGTGGAAGGAAATTCGCGTGTCGATTTTACTTGCGGCGACGCTCGCCGTCGCGTGCTTCGTTAAACTTACGCTCATCGACAACTTACTTTTCGGATATAAAGATTATACGCCTTTACTTTGCTTAACCGTTTCTTTAGCTTTGTTTGTTACGATAATTATGGCAAAGATTGTCGGGTGTCTGTTGCCGATGTTCGCAAAGAAAATCAAACTCGATCCGGCAGTAATGGCAAGTCCGTTTATTACGACCATAGTCGACGCATTGTCGCTTATGCTTTTCTGCGCCATATCCATCGCGATTTTAGGTTAGAAACTTTTCGTTTTAGCGCTTTAATCCTGAGTTTCCGACATAAATTTTCTGTAGCGCACCGGAAGATAATTGTCTTGCTGTTTTTTATTTTTGCGCTCTTTTATATTTA
This sequence comes from uncultured Clostridia bacterium, assembly GCA_905235765.1. Classification (GTDB taxonomy): domain Bacteria; phylum Bacillota; class Clostridia; order Christensenellales; family Borkfalkiaceae; genus UBA1259. The sequence goes on along the minus strand of CAJOMM010000026.1, from coordinate 2,772 downwards.
CAGATTTATAGTATCTTTTCCAGAGTTCTTCCCAACTCTTTTCATCCTCTGACAAAACGAGTTCCGCCGTCCTTTTGGTGTGAACTATATTGAAAGTCTTTCCGTCGGATACGCCCACCGTTCCTCTTTTTACGTCGTGTATAATAAACGGAATTAAAGAAAGCCTTTTTACAAAGTGCGGACACAGTAATTCCGTTATATCGTTGTCCGGAGAATACGCGGCGTAAAGTATACCGCTTGCGGTTTCTTTGAATCTTATAAAACCTGTAAATTTATGCCGTTCGTAATACACCTTATTGACTACGTAGGTAAAATCCGATACCCTTTTATCGTTTAAGTCGGTGAAAACCGCTCGACGTTTTTCCAAAATAAGTTTACAATAGTCGAACGCCACTTTATAAGCCTTTTCGTCGCACGAACGCAAACACACTTCTATATCCGTAAAAGTTTCGCCGCCGCCGTACTTTATAAGCGCCCTTTTAACGCGCATGTATTTAGTTTGGTCTACGGAAATTTTAACGTAAGTGTCTACGAAGGTTTCGCCGTGAAGGTATCCGCCTTTTATGTCGTCCGGGAAAATTTTTTCGGTAAACGCGTAAAAAAGCGCGCAACAAAGCCCTTTAATACTCAATTCTGTAACGAAAACCGTCATAACTCCCCCGTCAGCGCGGAAAGCGCCGCTCCCGTGTTAAAAAAAGACAACTGTTCGACGCCTTCGCTATCCTGTCCCTTCAAAAGTTCCATTATACTCGTTTCTCTTTTGCTGCCGATAAACTTTCCGTCGCACGTGATAAAGTGCATAGCCCTTTTCATAACGACACGAAGTCTCTTTAAGTCGTCGAATCCGAGTTTCGCGTTTTTCCGTGCAAGCAGTATACGCGAAGCGGTCTTCACTCCGATACCCGGCACCCTTAAAATAACTTCAAGCGGCGCGGAATTTATTTCCACGGGAAATAATTCCAAATGTCTTAACGCCCAAGCGCATTTCGGATCGTATTCCAAAGAAAGATTTCCGTCGTCTCCGGTTATTTCGTCCGCGGTGAATCCGTAAAACCTTAAAAGCCAATCCGCCTGATAAAGCCTGTGCTCTCTTATCTTCGGCGCGGCAACGCTCGGCAAAAGCGAAGTTTCGAAATTAGTCGGTATATAAGAAGAATAATACACTCTCTTCATTTTATACGCCGAATACAGTTTTTCGGTAAGTTTTATTATGTGCGCGTCGTTTTCGGGAGAAGCCCCGACGATCAACTGCGTAGTTTGTCCGGCAGGCAGAAAATCGCGCCTCCGTTTATTCGGCGCCTCAAAATATTTATCGGCGGACAACATCTTCATAGGCGCAAGTATAGAATTTTTGTTTTTCTGCGGCGCCAAAAGTTTAAGACTGGTCTCGGTCGGAAGTTCAAGATTAAAACTCATTCTGTCCGCCAAAAGTCCGGCAGCGTTTATCCCGGTATGCCTTTTAAGTGTATATACCCGTTGAAACGGTACACCTTGCGGAGTTTATAAGCGGTCAGATACAGCATTTCCATAGTGCGGTCGGGACTGTCCTTTATCGCCGAAGATAAAAATAACCCTTCTATATAGTTCCTCCTGTAAAAAGCCATTACGAGTTCGCATATCTCGTCGGGAGAAGCGGTAGCGCGCTCTACGTCGTTACTCCTCCTGTTTACGCAGTATTTACAGTCGTATGCGCAATCGTTGGATAAAAGAATCTTCAAAAGCGAAATACATCTCCCGTCCTGCGTATAAGAGTGGCATATCCCCGAAAAACAAGCGTTTCCTATCTGCCCGTATTTATTATTTCTCCTTGACCCCGAAGAAGAACACGATACGTCGTATTTTGCCCCTTCGGTGAGTATCACAAGTTTTCTTTCGTCTATCATAACTTACCTTTATTACATATTACCATGTAATTCGATAAAAGTCAAACATTTGTTCGCTTTTATTTTTAAAAAACTTGCGCCGCTGCGGTTAAGCGGCGGCGCGTATAATTCCGGCGTTGCTGCCGAATTATTTCTATTAGGTTTATTTTGGCGTATTGGATTTACAAGTTTTTATTTTTTCGAGGATAATTTTATCGGCAGGGCAAAATTTATAATCGTCTATTTCCGCCGCGGTTATCCATTTTATATCGTTATGTTCGAGTTTTGCTATTTCTCCTCTGACGATTTCCGCGTTAAAAACGGTCAAATGAACGGTGATATCGGGATATTCGTGGGTTACTTCGGCAAAATATTCGTTTACCTTAACCGAAACGCCAAGTTCTTCTTTGCACTCTCTTACGAGAGCGGCTCTGCCGTCTTCCCCCGATTCCACCTTTCCGCCCACGAATTCCCATAAAAGGGGGTTGGACTTATTTTCAGGTCTTTGACAAATGAGAAATTTATCGCCTTTATAAATCAGCGCGGCTACTACTTCAGTCATAATTTTTCTTGCGGAAGAAACACCGTAAACACCGTTACGCCGTTTTCGCTTTCGACGGAGACGTTTCCTTTATGGATATCGACGACGTGCTTTACAATGGAAAGCCCTATGCCGTTTCCTTCCGCGCCGACGCCTTTATTTTTTTGATAAAATTTATTGAATATTTTACCTTTATCTTCATCGGATATTTCTTCGCCGTGGTTTGCCACGGAAATTTCCGTTCCGCCGTCCTTTTCTTTTATTTTCACCTCTATCTCGCTGTGTTGGTAAGCAAATTTCACGGCGTTATCCAGAAGATTTATCCATACTTCTTTCAAAAGGTCTTCGTTTGCAAAGATAAAATACTCG
>CAJOMM010000025.1 GCA_905235765.1 uncultured Clostridia bacterium | reverse complement strand
ATCGTTTTTGTGAGCGTATTACCGAAAATACTTCCTAAAGATAAATTCAATTTATAAAAACGTCCTAAAGTTATACGCTTTATGCGATTTGAAAACGATGGAAATCGCAGACGCAATGAACGCTAAAAACGCGCAATAAAGAAAATAAACTTCAGATAAATTTTTGATGCTAAAACGTCGGACGCCGCTGCAAATTGCAGCGGCGTCCGACGTTTTTATTTTTATTCTGGTTTTAAGAATTTTTATTTACCCAAAACTTCTTTAGCTTTTACTACAACGTTTTCTACGGTAAAGCCGTATTTTTCAAAAAGTCTGGCGGCAGGGGCGGAAGCGCCGAATTCGTCTATACCGACGACTTTGCCGTTAATTCCTACGTATTTGAACCAAGGCATAGAAGCGCCGGCTTCTACGGCTACGCGCGCCGTAACTTTAGAGGGAAGTACGCTCTCTTTATACGCCTTGCTCTGCTTTTCGAAATCTTCCATACAGGGCATAGAGACGACTCTCGCGTCGATATTCTCTTTTGCGAGTTCTTCTTTTGCTTTAACTATGAGATTTACTTCGCTGCCGCTCGCCATAAGTATAATATCGGGGGTCTTTTTATTGCTGTCACTTAAAACGTATCCGCCCTTAAAGGCTTCTTTTCCCGTGCCGAATAACATAGGAAGTGTCTGACGTGAAAGGAATAAACACGAAGGATCCTTTCCGGTTATCGCGCTTATCCAAGCCGCAGCGGTTTCTCTGCCGTCGGCAGGTCTATATACTTTTAAATTAGGCATGGCGCGGAGTCCTGCGAGATGTTCTATAGGTTGATGGGTGGGACCGTCTTCGCCTACGCCTATGGAGTCGTGCGTAAGAATATACGTTACGGGAATATCCATAATAGCCGACATACGCATTGCGTTTTTCATATAGTCCGAGAATACCGCGAAGGTCGCGCAATAGGGGAGAAGTCCTCCGTGCAGATAAATTCCGTTACATATGGCAGCCATGGCGTGTTCACGGATTCCGAAGTGCATATTAGAACCGTTTTTAGTCGTTGCGGAATAATCGCCGCGCGATTTTATGTTGCTCTTGTTTGCGGGCGCAAGATCTGCGCTGCCGCCGATGAGGAAAGGAACGTAGTTTGCGAGTTTATTCAAAACGGTAGCCCCGTATCCTCTCGACGCGTCGTCCTTTTCAAATTGCCAAAGTTCTTCGATATTTTTTAAGTCCGGGAGTTCCCTGTTTTTCCAGACGAGGTATTCTTTCGCCTCTTCCGGATATTTTTCCGAATAAGCCTTAAATAATTCCTTCCAAGCTTTTTCCGCCTTTTTGCCTTTGGTTCCGAATCTTTTACAATGGCTGAAAACCTCTTTCGGAACGTCGAAGGGTTCGTAGTTCCAATCGAGATTTTTCTTTAAGGCGGCGAGGTTTTCCGCGCCTAACGGCGCGCCGTGGCAACTCGCTTTACCCTGGAGCGGAGAGCCGTAACCTATTTCCGATTTAACGATTATCAAAGAGGGTTTTTCCTTTTCCGCCTTGGCTTTTTTGATAGCGCGATTCAAGGCGTTTAAGTCGTTAGCGTCAGCGACTTTAATTACTTGCCATCCCAAAGCTTCGTGGCGCTTGCCTACGTCCTCGGTAAAGGTAATATCCGTATCGCCTTCTATGGTTATATCGTTGTCGTCGTAAAACACTATAAGTTTTCCGAGTTTTAACGACCCGGCGAGAGAAGCCGCCTCGTTTTCGATACCTTCCTGCATACAGCCGTCGCCGCATAAAGCGTAGGTGTAATGGTCGACGATAGGAAAGCCTTCTTTATTGAATTTTTCCGCCAGATAGTTTTCGGCTATAGCCATACCTACGGCGTTGGCAACGCCCTGTCCCAAAGGTCCGGTGCTGGTTTCAACGCCGGGGCAAACGCCGTATTCGGGGTGGCCGGCAGTTCTTGCGCCGAGTTGACGAAAGTTCATTATATCTTCTTTTTTAAGTCCGAACCCGAAAAGGTAATACAATGAGTAATCGAGCATAGAAGCGTGTCCTGCGGAAAGAACGAATCTGTCGCGGTTGTCAAACGCGGTGTCTTTGGGATTGAAGGTCATATTCGAGAATATCGAATAGCCGATAGGGGCAGCCCCCAAAGGCATTCCGGGGTGTCCCGATTTAGCCTTTTCGATAGCTTCCGCAGACAGCACTCTGATGGCGTTTACGGTAAGTTGTTTTACGTCCTGCATAATTTTCTCCTTAAAAACATTGTTTATAGATATATTATATATCACAAATACTCTAATTTCAAGCCTTTTTCAAGCCGAAACATGTAAAATACAATAAAAAACTTGACATTTTTGCCGCGCAAGTGGTTTAATATATCTATAAAGTATAATGGATTAGTATTACGGTCTACAGGGAGAACTAAAGTTTATGGCAGAAATTACCGGAAACAAGGACACGCAAAAGGACAAGCAATTTGTAAAAGAAATAGCGGATATTAACGAAAACTTCGCGCAATGGTATACGGACGTTGTGTTAAAGACGGAACTCGTCGATTACGGTCCCGTGAAAGGCACGATGGTCATCCGCCCGTACGGATACGCCGTATGGGAGAACATACAGCGCGAAATGGATCAAAGATTTAAAGCTTTGGGCGTTAAAAACGCGTATTTCCCTTTGCTTATTCCGATGAGCTACTTTACTAAAGAAGCGGAGCACGTTGAGGGCTTTGCCCCGGAAGTTGCCGTGGTTACGCACGCCGGCGGCGCAAAACTCGAAGAACCGCTTGCTATTCGTCCTACCAGCGAAACGATAATAGGGACCATGTACAGTAAGTGGATTCAATCGTACAGGGATCTCCCCGTGATAATAAATCAATGGTGCAACGTAATGCGCTGGGAAAAGACCACGCGTCCTTTCCTTCGTACCAGCGAGTTTTTATGGCAGGAAGGGCATACCGTTCACGCCACCGAAAAAGAGGCTATGGACGAGACTATGCTTATGCTCGAAGAATACAGAAAGTTTGCCGAAGAAATCCTCGCTATCCCGGTTTTGTGCGGCAAAAAGACGGAAAAGGAAAAGTTTGCCGGTGCGGAAGCGACTTTCGGTATGGAAGCGATGATGATAGACGGTAAGTCTTTGCAGGCAGGCACTTCCCACTATTTCGGACAGAATTTCAGCAAGGCGTTCGACATAAAATACCTCGATAAAGACGGAACTCTCAAATACGGTTACACCTCGTCCTGGGGAACTTCAACGCGTATGATAGGCGCGGTTATCATGGCGCACGGCGACGAAAGAGGGCTGGTACTTCCGCCTAAAATCGCGCCCGTTCAAGCTATAATTATACCGGTCGCCGCACACAAGGGCGGAGTTACGGAAAAATGCGCGGAAATTTCCGAACTTTTAAGATCCGTCGGCGTAAGGACTGAAATCGACGAAAGGGATATGAGCCCCGGAAGAAAATTCAACGAATGGGAGATGAAAGGCGTTCCTTTGCGCATAGAGATATATCGAGGGGGGAGTGTGTTCGATTTTCCGCCGCGACACCTTGGAAAAATTCCAGTTGCCGATTGACGGAATAAAAGACGGAATCACGTCGCTTTTAGGCGAGATACAAAAGAATATGCTCGTAAAATCGAGAGAGAGAAGAGATAAAAAAATAGTTGAAGCAGATTCTTTAGACGGTATATTAAAGGGCGTAGACGGGCAAAATTTCGTAAAGGCCGGTTGGTGCGGTTCGAGGGACTGTGAAGACAAGGTCAAAGAATATGCTCAGGCGACGGCGCGTATAATGTGCGACGAAGAAGGCGTTCCCGAAAAGTGCGCAGTTTGCGGTAAACACGCTAAGCATAAAGTTATTTTCGCGAGAGCCTATTAAATTAACCCGAAAAAGGGGGAGTAATATGGATATTATTTACGAAGACGGCAACAGTATTATAGAAAGTTTTTCCGTTCCGAGAGGAGTAATTATCTCTTCAGCGATTTTTGTGCTTGCAGTTATTTTAGCGTTTTACGTTCTTAGATCGATCGGAATTTATAAACTTGCGGTAAATCAGGGAATAGATAAAGCGTTTATGGCGTTTATTCCCTGCGTCTGGATATTTGTCGCTTGTAAATTGTTGGGGAAAATAAAATTTTTCGGAGTGTCTTTCGAACAAGTGGCGCTTATCGTTTGTATAGTTTTTTCCTGCTGTCAGGTAGTCCCTTTCGTCTATAATTTTTTAAGGCTGTTTCCTTATTTCGCGTACTATCTTGAAGGCGGTTCTCTTACGTTATCCGTCGGTCGTAATATAGTCCTTTCCGCAGGTAGTAATTTTAACAATATTTTCGACACCGACGCGGTAAACATATTGTTAAGAATACTTAACGTTACGTCATATTTTCTCAATATTGCGGAAGTTGTAATCTTAGTTTTTTTGTATATTTCCATATTCAAGATGTTTTGGCCGCAACATTATATACTTGCTTCGGTATTGTCTTTTCTCGGGTTATTCCCCGTGTTCGTATTCGCTATAAGGAACAATAAGCCGGTAAACTTCGTCGACTATATGCGTTCGAAATTTTACGGTTACAGGCAGGGCGGCTACGGGCCGGGCGGTTACGGCAACGGTGGCTACGGCAACGGTGGCTACGGCAACGGCGGCTACGGCAACGGCGCCGGGAATAACGGTGGCACAGACTCTAACGGGAACGTTTCCGAAGATCCGTTTTCCGAGTTTTCCGAAAAGCAAGACGAACCGTTTTCGGAATTCAACGGCGGAGATAAAGACGCCGATAAAAAAGACGACGAATAATTAAATGAAAAGATGAACAACGAGAATATAGCGGCGATCGCCACCGCGCAGGGCGCTGCCGGGGTTGCCGTAATCAGAATAAGCGGCGATTCTCCGCTTTTGATAGCCGAAAAAATATTTAAGCCTTCTTCAAAGGTAGAAGTTAAAGATTTTCAGCCCAACGTTATGTATGCCGGAGAAATATCGGCAGACGGATTTAAGGATTTCGGGCTTTGCGTTTATTTTAAAGCGCCGAAAAGTTTTACGGGCGAAGATACCGTAGAGTTTCATACGCACGGCGGTATCGCCGTAACGCAGGGGGTTCTGCGCAAAATTCTTTCGTCGGGCGCAAGGCTTGCTATGAACGGCGAATTTACAAAACGCGCGTTTATGAACGGAAAGCTATCTTTGGCGTCTTCGGAAGGGCTTATCGATATGATAAACGCAGAGTCGGAAAGCGCTGTAAAAGCCGGGTATTCTTTGTACAGGGAAAAACTTACGGGAAAAATATCCTCTCTTCAGGAGAAACTTACCGAGGCGCTTTCGCAGATAGACGCAGATATGGATTTTCCCGAAGAAGGGCTTGAAGAAACTTCCGTCAAAAAAGTAAAAGAGACGCTGAAAGAAGTATTAAACGAAACGGGAAAACTTATCTCTACCTTCCGTGTGGGCAGGATATATAAAAACGGCGTTAAAGTCGCAATTTGCGGAAAGCCCAACACGGGGAAAAGTTCGCTTTTGAACGCTTTACTTAATTGCGATAAAGCCATTGTGTCGGATGTTGCCGGCACGACAAGAGACGTTGTGGAAGGTTCGGTGAATTTACGCGGAGTAAAATTCGATTTTTTCGATACCGCCGGAATAAGGGAATCTTCGGATAAAATAGAGACTATGGGGGTAGACCTCTCCAAGAAAACGCTTAATAGCAGCGATCTTGCGCTGTTCGTGTTCGAAGCCGGAAATTTTGACGAGAACGACGGAGAAGTTTTTGATATATTAAAAGACAAGCCTGTAATAAAAGTCGGGAATAAAACGGATATTTTTTCTTCGAGAGATTTTGAAGCAGACGTTTACGTTTCCTGTAAAACGGGCGAGGGAATAGACGATTTGAGGAAAGCGCTTTACGACAGAGCGGTAGGCGAAGGGCTAAACGAAAACGGAGAGTTTTTGTGTGAGGAACGGCATTACTACGCGCTTAAAAGGGCTGAGGAAAGTCTTACTGCGGCTTTGGAATCGGCAGGGAGCGTGGACCTTAGTATATTATCCGTTTTTATTCGCGACGGTTGGCGCGCGTTAGGTGAAATTTCAGGGAAAACCGCCGACGAAGACATAATCGACGATATATTTAAAAGATTTTGCGTCGGGAAATAGGTAGGTGAAATTATGGTAAATTTGGAGCTTTACAAAGTATTCTATACCGTGGCGAAATGCGGAAGCTTAACTAAAGCCGCCGAAGAATTATACATATCTCAACCGGCTGTGTCGCAGGCGGTAAAGCAACTTGAAAGGAGTCTCGGCGGAAAACTTTTTAACCGCACTCATAAGGGTATGGAACTTTCGGAAAACGGCGGAAAACAGATATTTCCCGTAGTTGAACAAGCGTTAAAACTTTTCGAGGTGGCGGAATCTAAATTTTTAGAATTAAAGGATACGGCGACGGGGGTTATACGGATATGCGCGTCCGATACCGTAAGCACGCACTTTTTACTGCCGTATATTACCGAATACCATAAAAAATTCCCAGACGTAAACCTTATTCTTCAGAACGGGACTTCGAACGAGACTATAGAGATGCTGAAATCCAAAAAGGGGGATATCGGGTTTGTAAATCTTCCTATAGACGACAGCGATATAACGCTTTTGAATACGGTAATGCAACTTCACGATACGTTTGTTGCGTCAGATAAATATTCAGAACTTATGAACGAGACCGTGGATTTAAGACGGCTTCAGGATTATCCGCTTTTAATGTTGGAACTTTCCACTGCGACGAGGCAAGCGATTGTTTCGTTTGCGCACTCTCACGGCATACACCTTCATCCTGAGATAGAACTTGCGAGTTTAGAGCTTATGACGGAACTCGCTAAAACGGGTATAGGTATAGCCTGTATTCCGAGAGAGTTCGTAAAACACGAGCTAAAAGAAGGTTCGTTAAAAGAGATAAAAACCAATCCGGCACTTCCGTCGAGAGCGATAGGGCTTGCCCTTCCCAAAGACGAAAGTATGACGTTCGCAGTAAAAGAATTTCTGAAAATGTTAGAAAAAAACTGACGATAGTTTTAGTTGTAATCCTTGCGCATATATTTAATACAGAGGTGTTGTATGAATATATGGCAAGCGATTTTGTTAGGCGCAGTTCAAGGGTTTGCGGAATTTTTACCGATTTCTTCAAGCGGACATCTTTTATTGATTCAAAGATGGCTTAAAGTAAACGTGGACGGCGGACTTTTCTTCGACGTTATGTTGCATATGGGAACGCTTATTCCCGTATGTTTAGTTTTTTTTAAAGAGATTAAGGGGCTTTTTAAAAAACCTTACGATAAATTACTGTATATTATTATTGCGACTGTTCCGGCAGGTATAACCGGTTGCCTTTTGCATGACAAAATAGAAGGCGTTGTAAACGGCGGCGCGTTAACGTCGGCGGTGCTTCTCGCGATAACTTTCGTGCTGACGGCTCTGGAACTGTTTTTTTCCGAGAGGCTCGTGAAAAAACAGACGGAAGTTTTGCCTCTCTCGATTAAGTCGTCTATCGTTATGGGAGTGTTTCAGGCAGTTGCGATAGTGCCGGGACTTTCGAGAAGCGGAACCGTTTTAACCGGCGGCGCGGTCGCTAAACTCGATAGAAACGAAAACGCCGAATTTACTTTTCTTATGAGTATACCTATTATATTAGGCGCGGCGCTCGTTTCGGGATTTAAAGCGATAAAAGGCGGCGCGGAAATAGAAGTTATACCTATCGTTTTTGGAGTAACAACCGCGGCGGTTACGGGATACATAGCGATAAAAGCCATGCTTTCGGCGATAAAAAAGGCGAAATACAAGTGGTTTTCGTTGTATCTTCTTTTAATTGCGGCGGCGTCCGTTCTTAGCAAAATTATTTTTAACGTGTAAATAAAAAACATATATAAAGGAGAAACTTATGAAAAAATTTTTCAAAGAGTTCAAAACCTTCATAACGAGGGGCAACGTACTCGATATGGCAGTCGGCATAATAATCGGCGGCGCGTTTACGGCGATAGTTACCGCGCTTACGACCTATATTCTGACGCCTATAATCAATTGGGTAATTTCCCTGATATTCGGAGACGGAGGAATCGGAGCGGTTTATACGTTTCTTGTGAAAACGGTTGACTCGAACGGTGCCATAGATCTTGCCAATTCCATTTACATCGATTGGGGTGCGTTTATAGGCGCAATAATAAATTTCTTACTCGTAGCGCTCGTTTTGTTTTCTATTATTAAGACGATAAACAAAATTAAGGAAAACAATGATAAATTAATAAATGGTTTATCGAAAGGCAAACTCACCAAAGAGCAGAAAGCCGAACTGAAAGCGGCAGGCGTAAACGTAAAAGACAAGGCGGCGGTAGAAGCGTATTTAACGAAGAAAGCCGCTGAAGAGCAAGCCGCAAAAGAGCAAGCGGAAAAAGAAGCCGAAGAAAAGGCGAAGGCAGAACGCCTTGCAAACCCCACGGCGGAAGATTTGTTAAAAGACATCAAATTGCTTTTGGAAAAGCAGGCAAAATAAAAAAATAAAAGTAAATTTTTCAGCCCGACGTTAACTAACGTCGGGCTATTTTTGTATATTGTGCGTATGTCGGAATAGTTTAGGTCGTATTGTCAGAAAAAAATCCACCGGCAAAGCCGGTGGAAAGTTTTTATTTTTTTACATAATTTCAACTCCGGTAGGGGAAAACATGTAAACGTTGTTCTGCATTTCGTAAACGCCGCCGTCCAAAGCGTAAACCGCACCTGAAAGCATATCTATTATGCGATTTGCGGTTTCCGGTTTCAACTTGTTTAAGTGGACCATTGCGTTTTTGCCGGCTTTGAGAGCGTCTATTATCTTTTCCACTTCCGAATAATCCGCCGGTTCAAACACGGCAAGAGGCGCGTTTGAAGGTTGATTCAAAAAAACTTTTTCGTTTCTTTCTCCGCGATTTTGTTTGGTTTTGGAATTTTTTCCGAACAAATCGAATACTCCCATTTTATTTTCCTCCGTAGTTTCTTTTTCCGAATATCGCAGAACCTATTCTTACCATATTGCTGCCGTGTCTGATTGCGATATTATAGTCGCCGCTCATACCCATAGAAAGGGTATCCAGCGAATATTCTTCTTTCAAAGAATCGTAAAGCGCGCGCGTTTGGTCGAAAAGTCTTCCCAAAAGTTCCGAATCGTCCGATATCGGCATCATCGTCATAAGCCCTTTTATTTTTAAGCCTTTAAGTTCGGATATGGTTTTCATAGCCGACTTTATCTCGTCGAACGAAAATCCGCCCTTTGATTCTTCTCCCACGTTTACTTCTAAAAGCACGTTTTGACAAACGCCGCGTTTTAACGCTTCGGAAGAAATAACTTCGGCTAATTTTACGCTGTCTACAGACTGGATAAGGGTAACTTTTCCTACTAAATATTTTACCTTGTTGGTCTGAAGTCTGCCAATAAATTGTTGTTCGGCGCCTTTTATAAGATCGGTTTTTTCGCGAAATTCCTGAACTCTGTTTTCCGCGACGACTTGCACGCCGTATTTTATCGCGAGATTTATAACGTCTGCGTCGTTGGTCTTGGTCGCGGCAACCAAGGTAACCTTTTCGCCGAAATTGTTGCCGCCTTTTAAGTCGTCTAAAACTTTTTCTACGTTATCTTTAAGCATTGCCGTTCAGCATATCGTTCATATCGTAAATACCGGGCGCTTTATCCTTAATGAATACGGCAGCGTTTATCGCGCCTACCGCAAAAACGTCGCGCGATAACGCTTCGTGAGAAAAGGTCAAAACCTCGTTGTTTCCGGCAAATATTACCTGATGTTCGCCGACGATGGTGCCTCCGCGAACGGAGTGAATACCTATCTCGTTTTTATCCCTTGCTCCAACTATACCCGATCTACCATAAACTTCTTTATAATCGGGGTGCGCGTCTTTGACGGCGGAAGCCAACATTATTGCGGTGCCGCTGGGCGCGTCAACCTTTTTGTTGTGGTGTTTTTCCACAATTTCCACGTCGAAGCCGTAAAGATTTTTAGCCGCGGCTTTTACGGCGGAAACGAGAACGTTTACGCCGATAGACATATTCGCGGAGCGAAAAACCGCTGTTTTTTCGGAAAGTTTTTTAATTTCCGCTTTTTCTTTTTCCGAATACCCCGTGGAACATAAAACGGCGGCAACGCCTTTCGTTTCGCAGAATTTTACTATAGAGGGTAAAGATTTAGGCGAGGAAAAGTCAATTACCGCGTCGACTTTTTCTTTTACGTCGTCGAAAGAGGAATAGATTTTAAAATTTGCGTCTGAAAAATCTTCTTTTAAGTCCACGCCGCAAACGGCTTTCGCGCTTTCAAAATCTTTTAAGTTTTCTTTTACTTTGGCGCCCATCTTACCGTTGGCGCCGCAAATAAGAATATTAACCATTATCGTACCGTTTTAAGACCGAAGTTTTTCATAATGCTTAAAAGTTGTTCGGTATGTTCCGGTTCGAGTTCTGTGAGAGGACCGCGAACGTAACCGTTTCCTAACCCTAAAAGGCTCATGGCTTTTTTTACGGGGATAGGATTTACTTCGCAAAACATTACGTCTATAAGCGGAAGCATTGACTCTTGAAGACAAGTTGCTTTCTGCGTATTGCCTGAAACGAACGCCTTATATACTTCCGAAACGGCTTTCGGCGCAACGTTTGACACGACGGATATAAGTCCTTTCGCGCCAATGGCGAGCATAGCGAGATTGAGGTTGTCGTCTCCGGAATAAAGGGAAGTCTTTCCGTTTATCAGCCTTGCGGTTTCGCAAATCTGTTCCATATTTCCGCAAGCTTCTTTTATTCCGCCTATATTTTTTATTTCGGCGATTTCCGCCATTGTCTCCGGAAGAATATTAACGCCCGTCCTTGCCGGAACGTTATAGCAAAGCACGGGGATATCCACGTTTTCGCAGACGTCTCGGTAATATTTGACGAGTCCTTTCTGAGTACACTTGTTATAGTACGGCGTAACAACCAAAAGTCCGTCCGCGCCGAGCTTTTGTGCGAGAACGCTCTTTTTGATTGCTTTTGCCGTGCAGTTGCTGCCCGATCCGAGAATAAATTTTGCCTTTCCTGCGATTTTGTCGTAAGCGAATTTGGCGACGTTTTCATATTCTTCGTCGGTTACGGTGGGGGCTTCTCCGGTAGTGCCGAGAACGCACAAAGCGTCAACGTTTCCGGCGAGCTGATATTCTATCTGCCTTTCAAGAGAGGCGTAGTCTATTCCGTTTTCCGTAAACGGGGTAATCATAGCGGTACATACGCCCTCGAAAACGCTTTTATTCATAAGAACTCCCTTAAATGATTTTTTAACCGTTGAGTTGATCTTTCACCGCGCCCATTTTGATGGCGTATTCGGCGATTTGAACGGCGTTAGTCGCCGCGCCTTTTCTTATATTATCTGCGACGACCCAAAGGTTTACACCGTATGGAACGGTGTCGTCTTGCCTTATTCTGCCTACGAATACTTCGTCTTTGTTTTCAGCAATAATAGGCATAGGATAGACGTTGTTATTTACGTCGTCCTGAACGATAACGCCGGTGGCGTTTGACAAAACCTTTCTGACGTCTTCCGCCGTGCAGGGTTTTTCAAATTCTACGTTTATAGATTCGCTGTGCCCGTAATATACCGGAACGCGAACGCAAGTCGCGGTAACTTTGAGGTCCCAGTCGTTCAATATCTTTTTCGTTTCGAAAATCATTTTGTCTTCTTCTCTCGTGTAGCCGTTATCTAAAAACACGTCTATATGCGGAAGACAGTTGCCGAAAATGGGGTAAGGGAATTTTTGGGGTTTTTCGCCGCATATTCCGCCTTTCAGGTCGTTAAAACCTTTAACGCCGGCGCCGGAAACCGCTTGGAAAGTGGTATAAAATTTTGAAAGCTTCGTTGAGAGGCTTTAAAGCTACTACCGCCTGTATGGTGGAGCAGTTGGGGTTGGCTATAATATTTTTATGCCAAAGTATATCGTCGGCGTTACACTCCGGAACGACCAGAGGAACGTCTTTTTCCCTTCTCCATGCGTTGGAGTTATCGATAACCAGCGCGCCGTGTTTTGCAAAAATAGGCGCAAACTGTTTACTGACGTCTCCGCCTGCCGAAAACAGGGCGATATCTATCTTTCTTTCGAGTACGTTTTTTTCGGTTAGTTCGATGACCGTATGCGGTTTACCCATAAAATCTATAACAGATCCCGCGGATTTTGCGGAAGCGAATAAATAGTAATTTTCCACGGGCAGTTTTCTTTCCGTAAGAACTTCCAAAAACTTTCTGCCGACCATACCGGTCGCGCCTACCACTGCAACGTTGTATTTTTGCATAAATCAAGCCTCGTATTATCTCGTTTTTTTATAGTTTAACAAATGAAGTAAAAAAAGTAAAGTTTTTTTCGGTACAATGGTGATTTTTGTTTGTAAAAGTTTAAAAATAAGTTATAATATAATAAGAGTTTTAACATTAACGCAACGTTAACGGGGTAAAAATGGCAAAAAGAAAAACGGGCGGTCTTATAAACAGAATTCTTGTAGGGAAAGAGAAGTCTGAAGGTTATGCAAGATCCACGCTTCCGTCAAACAGATGGGAACTTTTTTGGGATATTTTTAAGGGGAGATTCTGGAAACTCTTCGGAATAAATCTTCTTACTATTTTGTTTTTCCTACCTCTTATTGCGCTTTTGGTTTTCAGAGTAATTCTTATAGCCGGCAGCGGCTCCGTAATTCCGCTGACGCAAGGGTTCGGATTCGGTTACGGTGCTCCGCTCTCTTTCGTAGGAGTAAACGAACAAACGGTCGTGAACGTGGACATTTTCGTTTACCTTTTTATGCCTTTGGCGTTGATTATTGCGGTGGTCGGCGTTTCCGGTGCGGCTTACGTTACGAGAAATATGGTTTGGACGGAAGGAATCTTCGTCGCAAACGATTTTTGGCGCGGTGTCAAAAAGAACTTTACGCAAATGCTCTGTATCGCGCTGGTATATTCTCTGGTTTTTTACGTTACGCAACTTGCGGTGAATATTGCGGACTATGCGATTGCTGTCGGCACCGGTTCGGTCTGGATGCTGGTCATAGCGAAAATTATGGCGTATATTCTTCTCATTTTTTATTCGTTTATGACTTTTCATATGATAACGATGTCGGTAACGTACGAGCTGAAATTTTCTGCGCTCTTAAAAAATTCCTTTCTTTTTACGTTGGGACTTTTTCCGCAGAATATCTTTTTCGCGGCGTTGGGGCTTATACCGTTTATTCCGTTTTTCTTAGGCGGAATATTCGTTTCGCTCGGACTTATTTTAACGCTGATGATGGGATTTTCGCTTCCTCTTTTGATATGGACCGATTATTGCCAATGGATTTACGATAAATTCATCAACGACAGAGTTCCCGGCGCAAAGAAGAACAGGGGTATCTACGAAAAGGTAAAAGAGTCTAATTCGGAAACGTTGAGACAGTACCGTGAGCAGATAGCGATGACGCGTTCGTCTTTAAATTCCAGACCGATTAAACCTATAACCGACGACGAACTGAAACTTAGAGAACTGCCGACCTCGTTTAACAGGGACGACTTAATAAAACTTCAGGAGAGTAAAGACGTTATTTACGAGGACAACTTGAAGTATATAGAAGAACACAAAAACGATCCGGAATTTTTGCCATCCGAAGAAGAAATCGCCGCTAAAGACAAAGAAGAAGAGCGAAACCGTCGTATAGAAGCGGCAAAAAAAGAACTCGAAAAAAGAGAGAAAAAACACAAATAGACCGGATAAAAATTTTTCACAAAAAACGTGAACTTAATGTTTGCGTTTTTTAATATGCAGAATCGTTTTAATCAAGGAGAAACATGTCGACCGATATTCCCGAGTTTTTGGGGCAACTTGCAATTTTACTGTTTTCGACTAAACTTTTAGGTATTTTGATGAGAAAAGCGGGGCTTCCGCAGGTTCTCGGATTTATAATAGCCGGATTTTTAATCGGGCCTTCTATCTGGGGGCTTATGTTCGACGTAACGGGTTTAAGAGTTTTTCCGTTACAAGAAAACCAATATTTAAACGCATTTGCGGAAGTGGGCGTAATATTCGTCATGTTTACCGCAGGGCTGGAAACGGATCTTAAAGAGATAAAGAACACGGGCGTTGTGTCCTTTTTGGTAGCCGCGGGAGGCGTTTTATTGCCGCTCGGCGCAGGAATCGGTCTCGGCGCGCTATTCTTGAGAGACTCCGGATTTTCCTCCTGGTTGTTTTTGGGAGTCATTATGACGGCGACCAGCGTCGGAATAACCGTGGAAGTTTTAAGGGAACTCGGCAAACTTCAGACGAAGGTCGGGACGGTGGTTTTATCCGCTGCGATTATAGACGACGTTCTCGGCATCATGGTTTTAGCGGTCGTACTGAGTTTATCGGGAGGAAAAAGCGACAACGTCATTTTAAACGCAATAAATCCGAGCGGAAATTCTTTGATACTTAAAATATTAAAAAATAAAAAATATAAATAATATAATGAATTGCGAAGAAACTATCAAAAAAGGAGTTAAATTATTCACGAAAGAAAGATATTTTTATGAATTTTCAAGATTATTAGAAGAAGCAGAGTCAAATTTGCATAAAAGTCAAAATCATTATCTTTTAACCAATAATCTTGAAGTCCTTGAAACAATTACTTCAAAAGGCAATAATAAATCAACAAATAACAATAAATCACCATGGTATACATTAATGGAATTAATATTATATTCAAAAGATAACCATTTATTTAATCCTAATTCATTATTTTGTAAATATTTAAAAAAATTAAGTAATATGACAATTAAGAAATTATTATCAATATCACTTAAATGTAAGCAAAATTTGAATGAATGTGTTAAAATATATTTAAAACTCTGCGAAGAAAAAATATATGGAAAAAG
>CAJOMM010000024.1 GCA_905235765.1 uncultured Clostridia bacterium | reverse complement strand
TTATGCAAAAGCAGTATATACCGAGCCGTATACAAGTAAACTTTCGACAGATAAAAACGGATATATAATATATACGGACGGCGGAGATAAAATTTTGATGGGATATACAGGAAAAGAAACGGAATTAACTTTACCTGCCGATATAACTGAAATATATCAATATGCGTTCTATAATTGCTACAATCTTACGAGCGTTACTATCGGTAACAGCGTTAAGAGTATAGGAAATGATGCGTTCTATTTTTGTAGCGGACTTACGAGTATAACTATCCCTGACAGTGTTATGAGCATAGGAGAGTGGGCGTTCTTTAATTGCCCCGGACTTACGAGCATAACTATCGGGGGCAGCGTTACGAGTATAGGAGATTATGCGTTCTATGGTTGCCGCGGACTTACGAGTGTTACTATCCCCGACAGCGTTACGAGTATAGGAGATTATGCGTTCTATGGTTGCAGCGGACTTGAAAGCATAACGGTAGCCTCAGGAAATACAAAATACAGAAGTGAAGGCAATTGTTTAATAGAAAAGGAAACTAATACTTTAATATTGGGTTGTAAAAACAGCCTAATTCCCGACAGCGTTACGAGTATAGGTAAGGATGCGTTCGCTGGTTGTAGCGGACTTACGAGCGTTACTATCGGTAACAGCGTTAAGAGTATAGGATATGGGGCGTTCTATAATTGCTACGGACTTACGAGCGTTACTATCGGTAACAGCGTTACGAGTATAGGAGATTATGCGTTCTATAATTGCAGCGGACTTACAAGCGTAAATTATACCGGAACGATAGAAGAGTGGAAAGCAATAAGTAAAGGAAGTGGTTGGAAATCTAATGTTCCGGCTACCGTCGTTAAGTGTAGTGACGGTGACGTGAATATTTAAGTAAGTACAATCAGAAGTTCCGCTAATATTTCGCTATACGGAAAAAGGCGCAATGACAACGATAACAAGGTGACAGAATTTTCCTCCTATCGGCGTAGCCGATAGGAGGTTTTATCATATTTTAAGCCGCTTTAAAGTATATTTATTATATATTTATTTTGCGAGTTACTGACATTTATCAAAGGCTAAAAGCCGAGTATTGTTGATAACTTGCCAAAATTTCAGGAGTTATCAACAAAAATGGCGGTCATTAAGAGAAGAAGTATTGTTATTTTTTCTGCGGTTTTACTTACGGTTTTTACTTTCATTTTATGCTTTGCCGCGCTATCCGGTAGCGCGTCGGGGGCTAACGGCGGAGGCATTACCGTTGTTCTCGACGCCGGACACGGCGGAATAGACGGCGGAGTTTCCGGAATTAAAACGGGAGCGAAGGAAAGCGAGATAAATCTTGCCGTTGTCAAAAAACTCGCGGAATATTTCGAAGACGCAGGAATTAACGCAGTTCTTACGAGAAAATCCGAAGCCGGTCTTTACGGTGTGGCTTCCGGCACGCTTAAAAGAAGGGATATGGAAAAGCGCAAAGAGATTATAGAAAAGGCTCAACCGGTTATGGTTATAAGCGTGCATATGAACTATTATGCATCTTCCGACCGTCGCGGCGCGCAAGTTTTTTATAAAAGCAATGACGCGCTCGGTAAAAGCCTTGCCGATAATTTGCAAAAACATCTTAACGGTTTGTACCAAGGTGTAAAAGATTATTCCGCGCTTTCCGGGGACTATTATATTCTTAATTGCACCGAATATCCTTCCGTCATAGCCGAGTGCGGTTTTTTAAGCAATCCTTACGACGAAGCGTTGCTCATAACTCCGGAATTTCAATCGGAACTCGCGTATTCTTTATTTTGCGGCGCGATAAATTTTCTTACCGACCAAAGCGCCGTATATTTTTAAGCCTTAAAAAAGCGTGCGGTTTTTATTGTTTTTTTATTTAAATTAATGTATAATATAAGGGTAGTTGGCTTGACGCAAACGGAAAACCTATCGGTTTTCCGCTGATTTTCAGCGTTTGCTATCGGTTGCAGTTTAGGTTTGGAGAATTTATATGTTTCGTCTTGGCGAAAAGATGGATAAACAGAGGGCTATGTGCTTAAATCCCGTGGTGTTGGCGTTTGTCGGAGACGCTGTATATTCTCTTTACGTTAGGGAGAAACTTACTTTCAATAAAGACTGTAAGACGGGCGAACTTAATAAGCTTGCCGTAAGCGAAGTAAGGGCTACCGCGCAAGCCGAGTTTTATAAAAGCATAGAAAACCTTTTAACCGAAGAAGAAGCGGCAATTTTCAAAAGGGCGAGAAACGCTAAAAAAGCCACTAAAGCGAAAAGCGCCAGCGTTGCGGAATACAACGTTTCCACGGGGCTTGAAGCCGTTTTCGGTTTTTTATATCTGACGGGAGAAGAAGAGCGTTTGAATTTCTTATTAAACGCAGGATATACGGAGTGAAAAATGAAAGTTGAAGGCAGAAACGCTATTTACGAATTACTTAAAACCGACAAAGAGATAGATAAGGTTCTCGTCAGGCGAGATCTTATAGACGACGCGTCCAAAAGGCTTATAAACGTATTGAAGTCGCATAAAGTTAAAATTCAGGCGGTGGACAAGTTCGTTATCGATAAAGAGAGCGAAAGCAAAAGAAATCAGGGTTTTATCGCTTTTACTTCTGACTATAAGTACTTTGATCTGGAAGATATTATCGAAGCGGCGAAAGATAAAGACGGGTTTATTTTGATGCTCAACGAGATTTTGGACCCCCATAATCTTGGTAGCATCATAAGAGTGGCGGAATGTGCCGGCGTTGACGGGGTTGTTATCAGTAAGGACAGATCCGCTTCTGTAAACGATACCGTAATGCGTATTTCCGAGGGCGCGCTGAATCACGTTAAAGTCGCGAGAGTCGTGAATATTAACGCGGCGATAGAAAAGCTTAAAGAAAACGGTTACTGGATATACGGGGCGGAACTTGGCGGAGGCGATATTTACAAAACCGATTTAACGGGTAAGATATGCTTAATTATAGGCGGAGAAGACAGCGGCGTAAAAAGGCTTACCAAATCTAAATGCGACGGGATAGTGTCTATACCAATGTTTGGAAAAGTGAATTCGCTTAACGCTTCTGTCGCCTGCGGTATCGCCATATACGAAGCGGTAAGACAGAGAAACCTTTAATAACGGGTGTAAACGTGAATTATTCCGAACTCAAAGACGAAGAATTGATAAAACTGATAGATACCGACGAAAACGCTTTCGACGAGATATTGTTAAGATATAAATTAGCGGTAAGAAAGATCGCCAGACAATATTTTATCGTGGGCGGAGAAGACGAGGATCTCGTTCAGGAAGGCACTTTCGGGCTTTTTAAGGCGGTGAAAAATTATAACGGGAAGTTCCCGTTTAAAAATTTTGCGTTCGCTTGTATAAAGAACAGCATTATAACCGCGGTCAAAAAAGATAACAGTCAAAAACATCGGCCGCTGAACTTTTACGTTTCTTTAAGCACAGAGGACAGCGACTCATCCGATAAAAATTTTATCGTACGGGACACCGCTGCCGACCCGGAAGAAGAATTTATCAATTCCGAGCGCGAACAAGAACTTAAACGGGAAATAGAAAA
Organism: uncultured Clostridia bacterium; assembly: GCA_905235765.1. Classification (GTDB taxonomy): domain Bacteria; phylum Bacillota; class Clostridia; order Christensenellales; family Borkfalkiaceae; genus UBA1259. The sequence goes on along the minus strand of CAJOMM010000024.1, from coordinate 18,924 downwards.
CGTTTTAAGCGATTTTGAATACAGAATTCTGACGCTTTATTTAGAAGGCTATTCTTACGCGGAAATAGCGGAAAAGGAAAATAAAACCTTAAAATCGGTCGATAACGCCGTTCAAAGAATTAGAAAAAAGATACAAAACATACAACGATTATAGGGGGAACAAATGTCTTATCTGGCTTTATACAGAAGATACCGTCCCGTAAAATTTGAGGACGTAATAGGTCAGGATCACGTCGTAAAGACTTTGATAAATCAAATAGAAAACGACAGGCTCGGACACGCTTACCTTTTTACGGGTACGCGAGGCACGGGAAAGACTACGACCGCCAAAATTTTCGCAAAAGCGATAAACTGTTTGCATCCGATAAACGGTTCTCCTTGCGGAGAGTGCGAAGCGTGCAAAGCGCTTAACGATTCCGCTAATATAGACGTCGTTGAGATTGACGCTGCGTCGAACAACGGCGTAAACGAGATAAGGGAATTGAGGGATAACGTTCAGTTTGCTCCCGTAGTCTGTAAATATAAAGTTTATATCATAGACGAAGTTCATATGCTTTCGGGCCCTGCCTTCAACGCTTTGTTAAAAACGCTTGAAGAACCGCCCAAACACGCCGTATTTATACTCGCAACTACCGAAGCGCATAAGATACCGGCGACGATTCTTTCAAGGTGTATGCGTTTCGATTTTAAATTGGTTGCAACCGAAAAAATAGCCGAGCTTATTTCGGCTATATACGACGAAGAAGGTAAAAAATATTCTAAAGAAGCGGTTTACGCTATTGCGCGCGCCGGTGAAGGAAGCATAAGAGACGCGCTTTCCATAGCGGACATTGCAATATCTTACGGAGAGGGAGAACTTACCTATAAAGACGTTACGGAAATTCTCGGCTCCGCCGATTTCGGCGATATAGCGGAATTTACGCGCAGCATAATTGTCGGCGACATGGGGGAGATTTTAGAGACGATTGAAAAGCTTTCCGCAATGGGTAAAGGTATGGGCGTTTTGATTAAAGACGTTACCTCTTTGATAAGAGACGTCATCGTCGCTAAAACCTGTAAAAACGCCAACGACATTTTGGGGCTTCCAAAAGACCGTTTCGCCGGCGTGGAGAAATTAGCGGAACTCGGCGAGGTAAACGTCTTTTTAAGAATCTTGGAAATTTTCGCCAAGGCGGAAAGCGAACTTAAATATTCGGTCAATCCGAGAGTGGTATTCGAAACGGCGGCGATAAAAGCGGCAATGCCGAAAGCGGATTACGATATAGGCGCGCTTTTGAATAGGGTACAGGCGCTTGAAAACGTCGTAAGTTCAGGTTGCGTATTGCCCCCTTCGTCAGAGCAAAAAGTTACGGAAACACCGGCGGATGATGGCGAAAAGAAAGCGTTTTCTGCGGAAGAAATAAAGGGAAAGATGATTTTTAATCTCGGTCAGATGGGCAGCGAGATGTTGAGGGGAACGCTTTTGAACGTCGAATTAAAAGTGAACGACGAAGAGATATTATTGATACCGGAAAATAAGGGCGTTTACGATATTGCGGTAATACCGGAAAACCTTGCGAAAATTAAAGAAGCGTTGAATTCGGTATGGAACTAAAAGTGGCGGAACCCAGAAAAGAAAAGATTTTGAACGAAATAGACTCGGCGACAGAACGTCTTAAAAAGATATTCGGCGACGACGTAGTAATAGTAAAATAATAAGGAGATACAAAATGGGCGGATACAGAGGCGGTTTCGGAGGCTTCGGCGGAGGAAACCAAATGCAGAATTTGATGCGTCAGGCGCAGAAGATGCAGGAAGAAATGCAAAAAGCACAGGCAGAACTCGAAGAAACCGAAATAGAAGGAGTTTCGGGCGGTGGGCTTGTGAAAGTTACTATGAACGCGAAAAAAACGGTTACGGGCGTAAGTATAAATCCCGACGCTGTGGATGTTGAAGATCTTACGATGCTCGAGGATCTTTTGGTTGCCGCGCTGAATAACGGGTATGAAAAAGCCGACAAACTCTATCAGGAGAAGATGGGTGCGTTCGGCGGTGTGGGATTATAAAAATAATGAAAGTTTTTATAGAACCGATCGGAAAGCTGATAAACGAATTCAGTAAACTTCCGGGCGTCGGCGCAAAAACTGCGCAGCGATTCGCTTATAAAATAATAAATATGAGCGAAGAAGAAGCGAAAGAATTTGCCGACGCGATATTGAACGCAAAACGCAACGTGCATTATTGTAAGATATGCGGCAATTTTTCCGAAGGGGAAATATGCGACGTCTGTAAGGTCAGAAAAGGCGACCGAAAGACGTTGTGGCGATAGAAAAATTAAACGAGTTCGACGGGGTGTATCACGTGCTTCACGGCACAATCTCTCCCATGGACGGGATAGGCCCCGACGATATAAACATAAAAGGTTTGTTAAAACGTATAAGCGGCGGCGATGTAAAAGAAGTCATAATGGCGACCAATCCCGACGTCGAAGGCGAGGCAACCGCAATGTATATCGGTAATCTGTTAAAACCTTTGGGCGTAAAGGTTACGAGACTTGCTCACGGGCTTCCCATCGGCACAGAATTAGAATATGCCGATGAAGTGTCGCTTGCGAGAGCGTTCGTGGACAGAAAAACCATTTAATAAGAGATCGTAACAGAAAGCGTTTAGCGGTAAATCGCCGCAATTTTTTCCGCGGTCAATTTTACTTTTTCTTTTAGAGTATCAGGCGATAGAATTTTAACGCCGTCGCCGTAACTTATAATCTTGCTTACAAGCCCGTTGTCAAACGGAAGTTTGGCACGGGCTATATTTTTGCCGTTTTCCGTTTTAACGTTTTCTATTCCGAGCCACTCTTCAACGTCTGAAAGCACGGATTTTTTAACCTCCATCTCCACGGTCTCGGCAATTACGCTGTCCTGCCAGAAATCAAGCGGCAACTTCATTTTTGAAATGTCTTGGCGAATAAATTGTCCGTTCAGAATAGTAGCCGATTCTATTCTGCCCGTTTTAAAAAACCTGAATCCTTTTCTCAAGCGGCAGTAAGCGTAAGTATACCATAAACCTTGCTTAAAAACCATAAGGTGAGGTTCGATAATCCTTTCCGACACAACGCCGTTTCTGTCGTGGTATTTAATGAAAAGCGGAGAGCAGTTTTCTATACTTTTGTTAAGAACGAGAAGTTTGCTTTTATATCCTTCCGTATCTCCCCAAGGTCCGGCGTCTATTATAAGATTGCCGCTTTTTACGTCGAATCTGCTGTATTCGTTTTTAACGGTAGATTTAAGTTTATCGAGCGCGCTTTTAAGCGTTTTGTTTGGCACGCTTTTTACTATTGCGGACAGCGAATTTATCACTTGTTCGTATTCGCTGACCGTGAGAAAGGTGGAAGAAAGTCGAAAGGTATCCGTTATATGTATGCCGCCGTGGTTTCCGCGCGTCGTGTACAAAGGAACGCCTGCCGCGTCCAGACAATCAATATACCTGTAAACAGTTCTTACGCTTATTCCGTATTCTTCGGAAAGGCTTTTTGCCGTAATCGTTTTATTCGACAAAAGTTCGAATAAAATTTTCAAAATGGTCTCGAATTTCATCGTTATTCTTTTCTCCTTTATCATATTGTAAAATAAACGCATAAAAAAAGTCAATCAATTAAAAAAACTTTTTTTAATATGACAGACATATGGCAAATTATTATGGTAAACTCAAAGTGTAAAAAGGAGAAAGGAGACGGATATGTTTGAAAGAATTATAAATGTTTTTTTTGAGAAAAAGGAAGTAAAGAGCGTTCTGACCGTAAAGAGAGAGCGCCGTGAAGAAACGGTTGGATTTACTCCGATAATAAAGAAGAACGACAAGTCAATAGACCTTATATTGAGAGCGATGAGTAAAAGGTTTTCCGCTTAGCGGTTTAATATTTCAGCTGCGATTGTATCCGCTATCTTTTGTGAAGCGTCGTTTATAGGGTGTGATTTAAAGTTTTCTGCTATGCGATCCTTATGCGCGTAAACGGAAGCGATCTCTTTTTTAAGAGAATTTTCCGTAAGGTTTTCCTGTTCTATTACGGAAACGAGACCGAGTTTCTTAAAATAGTCGGCGTTTTTTAATTGGTCGCCGCGAGAAACGGTTTTGGGTAGCGGTATGACAACGCATGGAAGTTTAAGGCTTAAAAGTTCGAAAAGCGTGTTCGACCCTGCGCGCGTTACGCATATGTCTGCGGCGCGGAAAGCGTATTCCACGTTGTTCATATATTCCGTTTGGTAATAGGAAGTCCGACAAATTCCCTTTTCCGCATATATGAATTACGTTAAAGGTTTTTAAAAGGTATTCAAGCGAATTTCTTAAAACTTCGTTTATAAATTTTGCGCCGCTACTTCCGCCCGTTACGAGAAGTATCGGTTTTTCTTTTTTAAAATTAAAGTAATTAACGGCGTCGGATTTTTTTACGGCGAAAAGCGATCGGCGTATCGGCGCCCCCACGAATTCTCCGTTTTTAAGGGTATTCGCCGTATCCGGAAAAGAGGTTAATACCTTTTTGCAGTATTTTGCGGTTATACGGTTGCTAAGCCCCACGGTTAAGTCGCTTTCGTGCGCGATGACGGGCACTCTTTTTTTACTTGCCGCAATAACGGTCGGAAGGGCTACGTATCCGCCTTTACTGAAAATAACGTCCGGTTTTAACAGATCGATTAACTTCTCGGCTTTTCTTACGCCGTTTATAAGGGTAAAGGGTATACGTAAATTTTTCAGCGTAAATTTTCTTATAAGTTTTACGCACGGGGTAGAATAAAATTTAATACCTGCTCTTTCTACTATTTCCTTTTCGATGCCGTTTTCACTGCCTATATAGTAAATTTTATCGAAATCTTTTTTTAAATAGGGCAGTATTGCAAGGTGTGGAGTGACGTGCCCTGCCGTTCCGCCACCGGTAAGAATTATCGTTGCCATACGATATATATATGCGTAAATTTATCAAAAGGTATACAAAACCCCCGACCGTTCGGTCGGGGGTCAGATAATTAAGTTTACCGTTATTCGGTTTTATCGTCTTCGTCTTTCGGTTGTTCTTCGTTAGTGGTCAGTTCTTCGCCAAAGTCCTGAACGTCTCCGTAAACGTAGGTATCGAGATCGGGCGTTTCTTCTTTGGTTTCTTCTGAATTTTCAGAAATCTCCTCCGTGTTTTCCGTAATCTCATCTTTAGGTTCTTCTTCGGAAACTTCAGTATTTTCTTCGTTTTGCGTCTCCGCATCTTCTTCCGAAGCTTTTTTCATTTTTTCTTTTTCCGCTTTGATAGCTTTTTGAGCGGAAGTTCTGCTGGAAACTTTGTAATGCGATTTAGCGTCGCTTCTGTTGGCGATACGTTTTCTTCTCACGTTCTTAACGATAAGAGCGATAAGCGCAACGACTATAGCCACGGCGAGAAGTATGCTTGAGAAAGACATCCAGAAATTAGCGGAATCGGTATTTGCCGTGCAGCCGCCACCCGTCGTATCGTCGTCGATTATATCGTCGTATGGGTTGGTCGTTACGGGGTCAACCGTGTTATATATAGCGTAGATATCCGTATTGCTTTCCGCCCAGATATATTTGGGAAGATATTCTATCGCCTTATCGGGATATTCCGCATTGAATTTCGTTTCTAAGTCGGTAAGTTTTCTTGTATAAGTTAAAAGAGTAAGATTTTCTCTGCCTATTTCGTAAAGGGGATTGCCCGATTTACTGAACGTTGAGCCGATGGAATCCGGTTCCGAAAACGCGGAAGAAGTCGAGATGTTTACCGATTTAACGAAAACGTACCCTTGGGATGCCGTATCGAGATTTCCGTCCCTTCCGCCGTTCCATATCTCAACGCGGAAACTCTTGGAGTTTGCGCCGGTAGCGACGTAGAAGTTCACGGTTACGAATCCGTCGACAGCGTTTGTCATATCTTCCTTCGACAATACGATTTGCAGTTTGTGGTCTGCCGCATTTATCGTTTTTCCGTCGGAAGTGAAGTCGGCAAATTCTATAACTTCTTTATTCGCCAAAGAGGTATCTACAAGATAGATATAAGCTTTAGCGTCGTCTACGACTCTTACCTCAACCGAAACTTTAGCGTAAGAGCTTGACGATACCGTTCTGGTTTCGCCGACGAATCCGTAATGGTCGAGAGTCGCGTTATTGATGACTATCGGTTGGATATAGTCTCCGGTTGCAGCAACGCCGAGTTTTTCAGAAAGGGCGGCGTCGCCATAATCGGAGAGGTATTTAGTGTTTATAAGACCTGCGTAGCCGTATGCACCGCCAAAGGTCGTTCTGGTGTTGACCGCTGTTTCGAGATTGCTGCCTTCCGTTTCTTCCTTGATATAGGTGTGGTTGGAAACGATACCGAAATAGTCTTTTACGGGAGACGGAGCATAGGTTATAACTCCAACGTCTCCGCTAGCCGGAGAGAGATTGTAAGAAGCGCTGTCGGACTGCTGCTGATAATCCGAAGAATATCCGGCGTAAAGCGACTGCGTAGCGTTTGCTTCCGAACTGAAGAAAGAGTAAATTTCAGCGTCAGAATCCGTTTTGTCTTGAGTTAAAGAGCCTTTAGCGTATCCGAGGTCTTTTATTATAACCGAGCCGGTAGCGAAGTTTTGCTTATAGGCTACGGATTTTACGTCGGTCGGGCCTACTATCAATTCGAGGTAAAACGATCTTTCTCCGCTTTCGAAATTGTTTTTAACGAGGATGGAAACGGTCGTGAAATCGCCGTCGTCGTTGACGTCATCGAAAGAAGCGATAGCCGCGCGTTTTTCAACGGTTTCGGCGGCAACGTCGAAAAGGTCGACGGTTACGGCGGTAGAACCAAACGCGTTAAGTCTGTTGCTTAACAGGAAATTCACCAAAACGTACTCTTTTGCGTCTAAAGTAAATTCGTTGCTCTGAATTTTAAGTGTTCCGCTCGCGCTGTTTACGTTGAGAGTCAAAGACTCGCCGTCAGATTCTTTGGAGATTGTGCTTTCATCACCAACCATAGTTTTGCTCGTAATGGCGGGGGTGTTGTTTGACTCGGTATAAGAGAAATCAGTCGGAAGGGGTATAGCGGTGAAATAATCGGCTGCTCCTTCGGCTAAACTCATATCGTATAAATAATAAACGTATCTCTCCGATTGTTCGCCGTCTAAAACATATTCGGGCGAAACTTTAGAGCCGATAGTGTAAGTCTCGGTGTCCGTAACGTTTTTGCCGGCGGTTTCCGCAGCATAGTCTTCCACTTTTTCGACGGTAATGCTGTCGAAGAAAGCGGTGCCTTCGGCAAAGTCCACACCCTCGGAGGAACTGCCGTTGCCGTAGCCTAAGCCGAGAACTACGGTAAAGGTCGACGAATAGTTATCGTCCGCCTTAAAATAGACGGTGTAATTAGTCCACTCGGTGTCCGTTATGTTGCTTATTTTAAATTGCGCCTGAGAGTGGCCGTCGATGGAATTGGTGATTCGGATATTAGCGCCGCCTTTGGTCAAGAACTGCGTTTTTACCCAAACGGAAATTTTATATACCTCGCCTTTTTGAACGGTTACCGTAGAAGAAGAGGTGATTCTTTGCGCCGTGCCGAATTTGTAGTATTCGTTTTTAGCGTAGTTGTTCATCATATAGACCATATTGTCTTCAGCCCCTTCGTGAGTTCCGGGATTGAGGAAATTAGGCGTAACGTAATGTTCGAGGATATAATCTTTAACTTCGCTGTCGGTAGGCGCGTAATCATCGCCCTTATCGGCTTTTATCGCGGTTTTAACGTCGTCGGTAGTGAAATCGTATTTATTTTTGATAACGTTCAAAAAATCGGAATCGGCGTAAAGAGTGGAAAGCAGCGTCGGGAAAGCGGTTTCACTCACGTCGATAACTCCGGAATTGACCGTAGACGACGAGGCGGAGTTGTCCACCGCCCTCGACCAGCCCGTAACGGTCGTTACAGGATATTTTGAGACGGAAAGGTTATACGTTCCGTAAACGAAATCGGAATTTGAGATGGTTTCGGTATCTTTTTCCGTATAAGAGTAATTCGTCGTATCGTCCTTATTTTCCGAAGAACCGCCGCAAGCGGCAACGAAGAAACAGGAAGTCATAATAAGACAAAGTACGGTAAGAATTATAATAATGCGTGATTTGAGTGTTTTTGAGTTGCGATTTTCAGTCATAACTTCACCTTTAAGAAAAACTGTATACATAAAATTTTGCGCGCGTAGGCGCACGATATGTTTATTATATATTATTTTAAAAGAAAATGCAACATTAATTATAAACTTTTTGTTTCTAATTTGCGAAAAAAATACTTAAAAAAAATAAAATTGCGGAACATAAATTTTATGGGGAAAACCAAAACAGCCGTAAAACCCGTTTTGGGGAAGGTGTTGACGGGTGCGCTCGCCGGATTTTTGAACGGTCTTTTCGGGGGCGGAGGCGGCATGATAGTCGTACCGTGTCTGACATTTATACTCGCGTATGAAGAAAAAAAAGCGCACGCGACGGCGATATTGATAATTCTTCCGCTTTCCGTCCTGAGCGGAATACTTTATTTTACTTTAGGGAGCGTTGACTATACGGTTGCCGCAAACGTTACCGCGGGGGTAACGCTTGGGGGAATAATAGGCGCGCTTTTTTTGAAGAAATTAAACGGAAAAGTCGTCGCCGTGATATTTTCTGCGCTTATGGCGGCGGCAGGCGTAAAAATGTTGTTTTTTTAAGGTGGAATATGAATATCGCTTTGATTTTTACGGGATTAATATCGGGAATTTTCGGCGGTATGGGTATGGGCGGCGGAACTTTGTTGATTCCGGCTCTTCGCGTTTTTTTCGATGTGGATCAACAACTTGCTCAAGCGGTAAATCTCGTGAGTTTTATACCTATGGCTGTAGTCGCGGTCATAATCCATTGCAAAAACAAACTCGTGGAAATAAAGGGCGTTTGGATAATAATTTTAACGGGACTTATTTTCTGCGCTTTCGGCGCGTATCTTGCCGAAATTACGGACGGAGAAATATTGAAAAAGGCGTTCGGAGGTTTTTTGCTTTTGCTTTCCGCTATAAGGCTTGCGTCGACTTTTAGAAAGAAAAATTAAAAAATTTTTTGTGCAACTTGCTAAATGCTTGTTTTGCTGTCGGATTTTGGTAAAAATTCAAAAAAAATTGCAAAATATGGAAAAACGAGCAAAAAAAATTCAAAAAACTCTCAAAAAAAAGCGGCTTTTGTTTTGAAAAAAAAGGCGGAAGTTCGTTTGATAAAAAAGTTGCACAAAAATAGAAAAAATTCTATACAAACACAATATGTTGTGATATAATTAAAAGCGATATAGAAAATACGGAAAATAAGTAAAATTTAAAGAAACGGTGAAAAAAGTGGAAAAAATTGGTATAATCGATTTAGGTTCGAATACCGCAAGACTTCTGATAGTCAACGTGAGCGATAGCGGATATTTTCAGATAGTCGACCAGCTTAAAGAAGCGCCGAGGCTCGGCGAGGGGATGGAAAAAGAAGGTTTCTTAAAACCTGCGCGAATTCAGGCGACCATCCGCGTTCTGAAGATGTTCAGAAAGCTTTGCGACGTGAACGGTATAGACAGAATAATAGCGGTGGCTACGGCGGCTGTAAGGCGCGCCAAAAACCAGCGCAGTTTTTTAGATGAAGTTTCGGCGACCTGCGGCATCAAATTAAGGGTGTTGTCCGCGGAAGAAGAAGCGCTTTACGTTTACCGCGGCGTTATAAATACGATGGATATTCCGAAAGGAATAATACTTGAGATAGGCGGCGGCAGTACGAAGATAATCTACTATAACAGGCGCAACCTGCTTAATTACGAGACTCTGCCTTTCGGCGCGATAACTCTGACCGAACTTTTTGCGTCGGAAAATCTTTCTCCCGAAAAGCAGGCGGAAAAGGTCGAAGAATTTTTCAAGGATCAACTCAGCCGTATAGAGTGGCTTAAAGACGTCGATCCCGAAACGCAGATGATAGGCGTCGGCGGTTCTTTCAGAAATCTTTGCCGTATGACTAAAATAATGAAGAAATATCCGATGAGAACCATACATAATTATGTTGTGTTCGACGAGGATTTTTCTCACGTATACAATCTCTTGAAGTCGCTTGATCTGGATAGGAAAAAGAAAATAAAAGGTCTTTCAAGCGGAAGGGCGGACATACTTCCCAGCGCGTTTGCTGAGATTAAGGCGTTTAAGGACTATATGAATCTCGGCAATATAGTTATTTCCGGCAGCGGTCTGCGCACGGGGATAATGTTCAATTACGCCGTTCCGTCGACTTTGGATAAGCCTGTTTCAGACGTTTTGGGGTTCTCTTTAAACACGCTTATAGAAGCGCACGGATTAAACCGTCAGCACGTAGAACATACGGTTCTTCTTTCCGTGCAATTGTTCAAACAGTTGCGCGTGTTGCATAAGTTCCCGAGACAATACCTGAAAATATTGAAGATAGCGGCTTACCTTTACGAATCCGGGAAAACCGTCGGCTTTTATAACTTTGAAAAGCACAGCGCGTATATCATACTTAATTCCAACATATACGGCGTAAGCCACAGGGATCTCGTTATGGCGTCTTTCGTCGCCGCGAGCACGGGTATAGACGATATAAATCTTTCCGATTGGGTGAGGTACAAAGACCTTTTGACCGACGAAGATCTTGACGCGGTAAGAAAGATGGGCGTTATTTTGAGAATAGGCAACGCTCTCGATAGGAGCATGTCCCAAGCGGTGCTCGGCGTTAATTGCGATATTTTGGGCGATTCCGTCATTATGAAGACGGAATTGAGCGGAGATGCGTCGGTGGAACTCAACGCCGCTATGGAAGTCGGTTCGGACTTCAGAAAAATATTTAAAAAGAATCTTGAAATACTTTAAGTTAAAGCGTCGCGACATTTTGTTTTACGCGGCGCTTTTTAAAGGGGGAAACTATGGCGCGTGAAAAATTTGCCGTGGATCTCGACAGCGCGTATACAAATATCTATAAGATCGGCAGCGGTCTCGTTCTTTCGGAACCGACCGTCGCCGCCGTGGAAGACGGTTCTAAGGTTTCGGTCAAAGCGATAGGGACGGAAGCGTATAAACTCCTTGGGAAAACGTCCAAAAACACCAAAATAGTTTTTCCCGTTTTCGAAGGCGAGATTGTAAACGCAGACGTTTGTTCCGATATGCTTTCGGGTTTTCTGAAGAAAGTAAAAACGGGCAGGTGGCAACGTCCCGTGGCGTTGTTTTCCGTGCCTTGCGGAGTAAATTCCAAAACGATAGACGATTACCGCAAAATATCCTCGGCGTGCGGAATAGGTAAAACGTATTTCGTGGAGAGTCCTATTTTGAGCGCGCTAGGTCAACGCGTGCCGCTTACGGAATCTTTGCCTTGTTTTTGCGTGGATATGGCAGGCGGCGTTACGAATATTGCCGCCGTGTCTTTAGACGGGGTGATAGCCGGTATTTCCGTAAATTTCGGCGGAAATAAAATAAGCGCCGATATTATAGATTACGTCTCCGATTTTTACGGAGTTCAAATAGGACTTCAATCGGCGGAAAAACTAAAACGAGAGATAGCAAGTCTTGACGAAAATGACGAATTATCTGTGGTCGTGAACGGCAGGGATACCGATACGGGCGCGCCGAGATCGGTCTCCGTAAAAGCCGCCGACCTTATTAAACCGGTCAGAAAATATTACGATAAGATAGCCGAACTCGCTACGGATCTGTTGAGAAAACTGCCGCCGGAAGTTTCCGCGGAAATAAGCCACTCCGGGATTTACGTTTCGGGAACGGAATCCGGGGTATACGGGCTTGCAAGGTATTACGAAAAACTTTTCGGAATAAACGTAAGCGTGGAAAAGAAAGGGAGGATGAGCGTCGCTTTGGGCGGAGGCATTGCGCTCGGCAACGAAGAACTTTTAAAGAAAATATCGCTTAAAACCGATTAAAAATATCAAGCGACATATTACCGCGTATTTTGTGCTTTACGGTCAAAATACGCGGTTTTTTTTGATATAAAATTGAAAAAAAGGAGAAAGAATTTGGCGAGGAAAATAGTCGTAACTTCCGGGAAAGGCGGAGTCGGTAAAACCACGGTAACGGCAAATCTGGGCATATTTTTGGCAAATCTCGGCGCAAGAGTCGTGCTTGTGGACGTGGATTTCGGACTTAATAATCTTGACGTCGTTATGGGAATAGAAAACAAAATAGTTTACGACGTCGCCGATATTCTTTGCGGCAGATGTAGGGCAAAGCAGGCATTGGTACAGGACAACGGCAGGAAAAATCTGTTCGTATTGCCGTCCGGAAGTCTTACCGCGTCTTCACCCATAAGCGGTCAGGAATTAAAACTTATAGTTGAAAGTTTGTCGGGATTATTCGATTACGTTATTTTAGATTGTCCCGCAGGTCTCGATTGCGGTTTTCACCGCGCCGTAGCATGTGCGGACGAAGCGATTTTGGTTACTACACCCAACCTGACGAGTTTAAGGGACGCGGATAAAGCGATAACAGTTCTCAAAAGCTACCGATTGGATAAAATTAGTCTCGTCGTCAACCGTGCGCGAGGCGATCTTATAATGAGCGATAAAATGTTATTTCCGAAGGATATAGAATCGCTGTTGAAAATTCCGCTTATCGGAGTTCTTCCGGAAGAAGACGCAGTGTTTTTATCGAGCGGATATACGTTGCCGAAGAGTTGCGATTCCTATAAAGCGTATAAGGTGTTGGCGACGAACTTAAATAAAAACATCGACAGGATTTACGANNNNTACAGCGGATTTCTCGGCAGTATAAGGAGGAGTATAAAACGAAACGTATGAAACCCAAAAAAAACTATCTTTTGCGCATGGAAAATATGATCAACAACGACAGGATGAAAAATTCGGTCGACTTTACCGAACTTTTAACGGTCGACTTAAACAGAGTGCTTAAAGAATATTTCGAATACGGGGAAGACCCGATAGTAGAAGTATATAAAAGCGGAAACTCGTACCACCTTAAATTGACTTTGTCTGCGAGGGCGGTAAAAGCGTTTTCTTCCGTGCCGCCCGAAACCGCGCCTTAAATAACCGAATCTTTCCGCAAGTAACGCCGCGAAAATTTTTCGCGGCGTAGTTTTTTTGAACTTTTATTGTCGGCAAATGTGTTTTCTAAACGTTGACAACCACAATATATAGTAGTATAATAATTATAATTTCTATAATGAACAAAGAGGAGAAATCAATGGCTAACGTATTGGACGTATTGAGAGAACGCGGATTTATAAAACAGACTATTTACGAAGACGAACTTTATCAAATGTTGGAAACAGAGAGCGTTCCGTTTTACGTCGGGTTCGATCCTACTGCCGACAGTTTGCATATAGGACACTATATTCCGATAATGGCAATGGCTTGGATGCAGAAATTCGGGCACAGACCGATTGCGCTGTTCGGCGGCGGTACGGGGATGATAGGCGATCCTTCGGGAAGAAGCGATATGCGGAAAATGCTCACCAAAGAGACTATAAACCACAATATAGAGTGTTTCAAAAAGCAGATGTCGAGGTTTATAAGATTCGAAGGCGAAAACGCCGCGATAGTCGCCAACAACGCCGACTGGCTGTTAAATCTTAACTACGTAGATTTTTTAAGGGATATCGGCGTGTATTTTTCCGTTAACAAAATGCTTACGGCGGAGTGTTTTAAGCAAAGGATGGAAAAAGGCCTTACCTTCCTCGAGTTTAACTACATGCTAATGCAGGGGTACGACTTTTTGTATTTAAATAGGGAATACGGCTGTAAACTCGAAGTGGGCGGAGACGACCAATGGTCGAATATGCTTGCAGGCGTGGACCTTATACGCAGAAAAGAACAAAAGAGCGCGTTTTGTCTTACGTGCACGCTGTTGCTTAACAGCGAAGGAAAGAAAATGGGCAAGACGCAGAAGGGCGCTTTATGGCTGGACGAAGACAAGTGTTCCGTTTACGATTTTTACCAGTATTTCCGCAACGTGGAAGACGTAAAGGTGGAAGAGTGTATGCGCCTTCTGACTTTTATGGATATGGAAGAAATAAAAGAACTCACGAAATATAACGACGAGCGTATGAACGCCGCAAAGGAAAGGCTTGCGTTTGAAGTAACCAAGCTTGTTCACGGCGAAGAGAAGGCGTTGGAGGCGCAAAGGCAGGCGCGCGCCGCTTTCGGCGGCGGCAGCGAGGCGGATATGCCAACAAAAGAGGTGTCTGCGGAAGTAAATTCCGTAGCGGATCTTTTGGTCGCCGTAGGTCAGGCAAAATCCAAGGGCGAGGCTAAAAGGCTTATAGAAGGCGGCGGCGTTTCCCTAAACGAAGAAAAGGTTAAAGACGCCTTCGGCGAAATTCCGAAAGACCTTAAAGAAAACGGCGAATTTATTCTTCATAAAGGCAAAAAGGTTCACATTAAGATAAAAGTCAAATGAGATCTTACAAAACGGTAATAGGAAATACCGAAAGCCTTTTTACGATAGAAAGGTCGAAGTTTATCTGCAACCTGAAAGGCGTGGAGAACGAAGAGGAGGCGAAAGAATTTCTTCTTGAAATACGCAAACGCCACTCTTTGGCAAATCACAACTGCTACGCTTATATAGCGGACGAAAGCGGACTTATCCAAAAATTTTCCGACGACGGAGAGCCTCAGGGAACAGCCGGTATGCCCATGTTGAACGTGTTAAAATCTAAGGCTTTATATAAGACGATAGCGGTAGTTACCAGATATTTCGGCGGAATAAAACTCGGCGCCGGAGGGCTTGTCAGGGCATACGGCAACGCCGTGGCGGAAACCGTAAAGGAAGCGCAAATTTGCGAGATGGTATTTTCGAGCGTTTACGACGTAAGAGCGTCATACGCCACTTACGAGAAGTTATCCGTCGGCATTATTAAGCGCGCTAAAATAATATCCAAAGAATTCGGGGACGGTGTAATATTGAATTGCGCCGTTAAATACGAAGATAAAGAAAATTTTGAGAATTTTTTGAAAGAGTCCGATTTCAATATAAAAGTGTCGGAAAAGGGAGAGGGGTACTTCCCGTTTTGAGTTATGCCCGTAATTACCGCGATAACCGTTCAGGAAAAGAATAAAGAGCGTTGTAACGTTTTTATAGACGGCGAATTTTTTGCCGGCGTTTCTATGGAAACCGTTTTGAAATTTAGGCTTAAACCCAAAATGGAAATAGAACCTGATAAGCTTGCCGAAGTGCTTGCTCAATCGGAGAGAAGTCAGGCGATAGCGAAGGCGGCTGATTATTGCGCCAAGTCGCTTAAAACTAAAAAACAGGTCAAAGAATATCTTTTATCCAAAGGCTATTCCGAAGAGACGGTTTGGTATTGCATAGATAAACTCAAAGAATATGCTTATATAGACGACAAAGAATATTCCAGACGGTTTATGGAAAGCACGGCGAAAACGCAGGGTAAACGCCTTATGGCTTATAAGCTTATGATGAAAGGCGTAAAAAAGGAAGACGTCGAAGAAGCGTATTCACTAGCGGAGATAGACGAAGAAGAGAACGCGAAAAACCTTGCCGCAAAGTATCTTAGAAATAAAGAAATCACCAAAGAAAACGTTTATAAAGCATATAAATATCTCGTAGGGAAAGGATTCGATTTCGAGACCGCAAAAAACGCCGTTTCGGATTTCGGAGAACAGGATTAATGAAAAGAGTATTGTCCACCGAACAAATGCGCGGCGCAGAAAATTCCGCTTTGCTTTTGCAGGGAATATCTTCTTCCGACTTAGTGGTAAGAGCCGGAAACGCCGTCGCGAAAGCGATAACGGATAGGTTTTCGGGCGGAAAAGTTTTAGTGATAGTCGGAAAAGGCAATAACGGCGCGGACGGGCGCGTTATTTTCCAAGCGTTATCCTTAAACGAAAATTTTTCCGTTTCTCTTGCGGACGTTTTTCACCTTCCCGAAGAAAAGTTCGATATTGTCGTCGACTGTATTTTCGGCACAGGGTTAAACAGGGAGCCGGAAGGCGAATACGCTGCGGCGATAGATTATATAAACGATTGCGGAGCGTTTGTCGTCGCCTGCGATATAGCGAGCGGACTTTCCGCAGATAACGGCACGGTGGTCGGAAGATGCGTAAAAGCCGATCTTACCGTTGCGATACAGAACTTTAAACTCGGGCATTTTCTTTGCGACGGGATAGATAAAAGCGGAGAAACCATAGTCGTCGATATCGGAATCGGGGAGCCTCAAAAAACTCCGCTGATTTTAGATGGCGAAGACGTAAAACGGCTTTTCCGTAAGCCTTTAAGGAACGTTAATAAGGGAAGTTTCAAAAAGGCGGCTGTAATAGGCGGAAGTAAAAGTTTTTCGGGCAGCGCGGTTTTAGCGTATTCGGCGCTTGCGGCGTTTAAAACCGGATTGGGATATTCCAATATCGCGGTACCCGGGTGCGTTTTTCCGGCAATAGCCGGCGTTGCGCCGGAGTGTACGGTAACCATACTTAAAGATGACGGAAACAACTTTGTTTTCGACGAAGATAGCGTCCTTCCGCTTTTGAAGTACGACGCTTTATCGGTAGGTATGGGGATGGGCGCCACGGAAGAGGTTTATAAACTCGTCGTTTTCTTACTGAAAAATTATCGGGGAAGACTGATTATAGACGCTGACGGCTTAAACGCCCTACACCTTTTCGGAGCGGACGTTTTAAGAGAAAAAAGAGATTGCGAGGTGGTTTTAACTCCGCACGTAGGCGAGTTTTGCAGACTTACGGGAAAGAGTAAACAGCAGGTGTTAAAAGAGGGCGTTTCTGCCGCCGAGACTTTTGCCAAGAGTTACGGCGTAACGCTCGTGTTAAAAAGTGCGACGACTATAATTACCGACGGCGAAAACGTATATATAAATATAAAGGGTAGCCCTTGTATGGCGAAAGCCGGCAGCGGCGACGTTTTATCGGGACTTTTAACGGGAATTTTATGTAAAGGAGAAGAGGTAGCCTTTTCTTCGGCGGCGGCGACGTATATTTTCGGAACAGCCGGAGAGTCGGCGGAAAAAGAACACGGCAATACGTTTACCGTTACGGCTATGGATCTGTTGCGTTCGTTAAGTTCCGTCGTTACGGATATTCTCGATTCCTAAAAATTTAAAAAACCGAATCCGCTTTTAAAAGCGATTACGACAACGTAAATATTGAGCGCGGCGATAACCGGCAGGGCGACCATAAGCAAAAGGCTCTTAAGCCTGTATCTGAATATAAACATAAAAACAAAGATACCGATTGCTCCGCCGAGTAGCGCGGTAAATAAAAGTTTTGCGTCGCTTATCGATATATTTTCCTCGTCTCCGTCTTCGCGATCCTGCTTTTGGAATTTAAGCATAAGCACGCCGTAAAAATTAACGGCTAACAGGTATACGGCAATAACTATATATAAAATCAAGGGCATATTGAAAGTATGGGTAATATACGGAATTTTAACCTCAAAGGAGAAATTTTATGAAATGTATGTATTGCGGCTGTATCGACAGCAAGGTAATAGATTCAAGGTCAACCGAAGACGGAACTATTATTCGTCGCCGCAGGGAATGCGTGAATTGCGGTAAAAGATTTACCACTTACGAAACGGTGGAAAACACCCCGATTTTCGTAATAAAATCCGACGGCGCAAGACAGGCGTTTGACCCTGAAAAGATAAAGAGAGGAATTATCAAGGCTTGCGAAAAACGGCCTGTTCCAGCCTCGGCAATAGACAAGCTCGTAGACGATATTCAAAAGAAGATATATAATTCTTTATTGCAGGAAATACCGAGCAAGGAAATAGGTGAAATGGTTTGTGAAGGGTTAAAGGATATTGACGAAGTGGCATATGTCAGGTTCGCTTCCGTTTATCGCTCTTTTACGGACAGCACTTCTTTTATTAAGGAATTGGAAAAATTTGTAAATAAAGATAAAAAGAAATAGGGGACGATTACTTATGAATAAGTGGGACGAAAGATTTATGCAGATGGCGGAAACTGTAGCCGGTTGGTCAAGCTGTTTTCAAGAGAACAGACACGTCGGCGCAGTCGTGGTTAAAGATAAGAGGATATTGACGACCGGCTATAACGGAGCGCCTGCCGGAATCAAAAGTTGTGCGGAGCGTGGCGAATGTTTGAGAAGGGTCAGAAATATCGCAAGCGGAACCATGCAGGAAGTTTGTTATGCCGTCCACGCCGAACAAAACGCGATAATACAAGCGGCAAAATTCGGCATAAGTTTAGAGGGCGCAACCATGTACGTAACTCATCAGCCTTGCGTGATCTGTACGAGGATGATTTTGAATTCGGGGATAAAGAAAGTCGTTTATAAGAACGGATATCCGGACGCTTTCGCGATGGAATTATTTTCGCAATCGGACGTAGAAATAGTAAAGTACGAAGATTTATAAAAAGTGGTTAAAACGCTTGCAAAACTCTGAAAAATATTATATTATAGTTCTTGCCGTTCTGATTAGCGGCAAGAACGGATGCTTATCGAAGCGGTCAAACGCGACGTCAAGTTAATACAATTTAATATTTAAGATACGGAGGCTTATCGAAGCAGTCAAACGCGGCGTTAAGTTAATACAATTTAATATTTAAGATACGGAGGCTTATCGAAGCGGTCATAACGAGGCGGTCTTGAAAACCGTTTGGGTGCAAGCCCACGGGGGTTCGAATCCCTCAGCCTCCGCCACAAAAAATGACACCTTGATAGGTGTCTTTTTTCGTGTAAAATACAGAAAGTGGGATTCGAAAATCTCCGCCAAGTCGGAGCAAGACTTTTTGGTCTTGCTCTTTTATTTTGCAAAAGAACAAGAACTTTTCAGTGTGCCACTCCTTCTTTCCAAAAATTTTGCTTTGCAATTTTTGAGAGCCATGTAATATAAATTTATTTAACTCTTTTATATAACAACCAGAATATCGCAACGCCTTGAGCAGGAATTCCTATCAGGAAAATTTCCCATAAATTTGCGGGAG
>CAJOMM010000023.1 GCA_905235765.1 uncultured Clostridia bacterium | reverse complement strand
TTGGCCGACGCTTTCCAAAGCCGTTTTGCTCATGCTTACAGTTATCGGTGCAAGCGGCGGTTCTACAGGCGGCGGCATGAAAGTCTCAAGGGTTTGTATCATTTTTAAATCGGTATCCGCAAGGATAAAAAGGCTTATCAATCCGAGAAGCGTAGTAACCGTAAAATTCGAAGGTAAACCTATTTCAAAAGAAATGGAGTCAAACGTCGTTACTTATTTTATACTTTACGCGTTAATCGTGTGTTGTGTGACGATAATTTTATCTTTTGATTCTTTTGCTTCCGGAGATCCGTTTACTCATTTTTCTGCGACTCTGTCATGTATAAGTAACGTAGGACCCGGTTTTAACGGGGTAGGGCCGCTTTGTTCTTTTGCCGGTTATTCGTCTTTTTCAAAAGTGATTTTATCTATGGTCATGATAGCCGGAAGGTTGGAAATATTCCCGATAATTATTTTATTTGCTCCGCGTAGGTGGAAGAGAGGTTGATTATGGAATATAAAACGGACGAGCGAATAGCAAAGGAAACAAAACTCAGACCGATATCCGAAATTGCGGATTCGCTTTGCATAGATTCGGAGTACGTCGAAAACTACGGAAAATACAAGGCTAAAATCAACGTTGGTTTTTTACGGAATTCCGAAAGAAAAAACGGAAAGCTGATACTTGTTACGGCGATAACTCCCACGCCGGCCGGCGAAGGGAAAACGACTACCACCATAGGTCTTGCGGACGGGCTTAAAAGAATAGGCAAAAGGTCAATAGTCGCATTAAGGGAACCGTCTTTAGGCCCCGTTTTCGGGATAAAAGGCGGCGCTGCCGGCGGCGGATACGCGCAAGTTGCCCCTATGGATGAAATAAATCTGCATTTTACGGGAGATTTTCACGCGATAGGCGCGGCAAATAATTTGCTTGCCGCAATGATAGACAATCACGTTTACCAAGGCAACGCGCTGGATATAGACGTTAAAAATATTACTTTCAAGAGATGTCTCGATATGAACGACCGTCAGCTCAGAAATATTGTGAACGGGCTCGGCAAAAGGACGGACGGCGTCGCCAGGGAGGACGGATTCGATATAACGGTGGCTTCCGAGGTTATGGCGGTGTTCTGCCTTGCCGAAGATATGGCGGATCTTAAAAACAGGCTTGCGAAAATCATAATAGGTTATAATAAATCGGGCGTTCCCGTAACGGCAGGCGATTTGAAGGCAGAGGGCGCCATGGCGGCGCTGTTAAGAGACGCATTTAAGCCTAATTTGGTTCAGACGCTGGAAGGCACTCCGGCGATAATTCACGGCGGTCCGTTCGCGAATATCGCGCACGGCTGTAACTCCGTAGTAGCGACTAAAACCGCGTTAAAACTTGCCGACTATTGTGTTACCGAAGCAGGATTCGGCGCAGATCTCGGCGCGGAAAAATTCCTTGATATAAAATGCAGAAAAGCAGGGCTTAAGCCTGACGCGGTCGTAATAGTGGCAACCGTCCGCGCGTTAAAAATGCACGGCGGAGTCGATAAAAAGGATTTAGGTTCAGAAAACGTAGAAGCGACGCTCAAAGGAATACCTAACCTTTTAAGACACCTTAAAAACATTAAAGAAGTATATAAACTTCCGGCGGTAGTTGCGCTTAACAGGTTCGTTACCGATACTGAGGGCGAAATAAATGCGGTAGTAACGCAATGTGCAAAACTCGGAGTGAAGGTGGTTCTTTCCGAGGTGTGGGAAAAGGGCGGCGAAGGCGGCGTCTTGCTTGCCGAAGAAGTCGTCAGGCTTTGCGAAGAGAAAAACGATTTCTCCTATTGCTACGACGAAAGCGAGAGTATAGAAGAGAAACTGCGCAAGATAGCGGTAAACATTTACGGCGCGGACGGGGTGGAATTTACCTCCGAGGCAAAAGCGCAGATAAAAAAACTTACGGATTTAAAACTTGACCGATTGCCCGTGTGCGTCGCAAAAACTCAATATTCTTTTTCCGACGACAAGTCGAAGTTGGGCGCGCCTACCGGGTTTAAGATAACCGTAAGAAACGTAAAAGTCTCTTCGGGGGCAGGGTTTATCGTTGCGCTTACCGGCGATATAATGACTATGCCGGGGCTTCCGAAAACGCCTGCGGCTGAGAATATAGACGTCGACGAAAACGGCAATATTACGGGGTTGTTCTGACGGTTATGACGGGTAAAATATTCGTTAATCCTTTCGGGGTGCCGAAAAACAGCGAAATTCAGGCAGAGGAACTTTTTCGCGAACTGAAAAAATCGGGCGTCGATTGTGAAATTGTAAAGAACGGTTTTTTAAATAACGGGATAAAACACGGCGAAATCCACTGCGATTATTCCGCGGATTTCGCCGTATTTCTGGATAAAGACAAATATCTTTCAAAATGTCTGGAAAAATCGGGCGTCAGGCTTTTTAACGGGCACGATTCCATAAGAATATGCGACGATAAAGGAAAGACGTGTATCGCGCTGTCAGGGAGCGGCGTCAATATTCCCGACACCGTGTTCGCTCCCGTATGCTACTTAAAAGACAGCGAGATTCCGGAAGATTTTTTGAAGGGAATTGCGGTAAAGCTCGGATACCCCGTTGTCGTAAAAGAGTGCTACGGTTCCGGTGGAAAGGGCGTTTATCTCGCCGAGAACTTAAAAACGCTCAAAGAAATTTCCGAAAAATTAAAACTCACGCCGCATATTTATCAGAAATTTATGGGCAGAAGGCGCGGTACGGATATAAGAATAATCGTAATAGGCGGTAAACGCGTTGCGGCTATGAAGCGGGAAAACCTGACGGACTTTCGCTCAAATATTGCGCTCGGCGGAAAGGGTAGCGTGGCGGACGTCCCCGAAAGTTTTTACCTTACTGCGGAAAAGTGCGCAAGGATTTTGGGACTCGATTATTGCGGCGTGGATTTGTTATACGGAGACGAAGACGAGCCTTACGTTGCGGAAGTGAATTCAAACGCTTTTTGGGGCGAATTTTCTTCGGTAACCAAAGTAAACGTCGCAAAAGTATACGCGGACTATATTATAAAAACCGTAAAAGGTATATAAATTCAATTAAACGTAAATAACTTAAGCGTGATTTTTCACGCTTTTTATTTTTTTAAAATTTTTTTGATTTTTTTTGAAAAAACACTTGACATTGAAAACAAAACGTATATAATTTGAATTAGCAATCGAAAGAAGAGAGTGCTAACAGTCGTAGCAAACGATTGCTAACAATCTTTGAATTCGAAAAAAATTAAAAGGAGATATTTATTATGAAAAACTATTTGTCAAGGAAAAACGAGGGAAACGAGTTAGGGTATAATTTTTGGTCGGATCCGTTTGAAGATTTCTTTAAGCCGTTTTTCTACGGAGCAGATCGCCGTGGAAATATGAGGACTGACATCAAAGAGACCGACAAAGAATACTTGATGAAAGTAGATCTTCCGGGCTTCGATAAAAAGGATATCAAGCTGACGTTAAATAACGGTTATTTGACGGTAGAAGCGGAAAGCCGTGAAGAAGAGGAGGACAGGCGCGGTTATCTGAGGCAGGAAAGGAGTTATTCTTGTTCGAGGAGTTATTACGTTGGCGATAACGTAAAGGAAGAAGACGTGAAGGCGAAATACGAAAACGGCATTTTATCTCTCAGCGTTCCCAAGAAGGAAGAAAGGGAGATAAGGGGCGGAAATATCGAAATAGAATAAAAACGGTAGTAGCGCTTTTTTCGTTCGTGTAAAAACGGCTTGGGTATTCCCAAGCCGTTTTTGTGGTATAAGAAAAAGCCGATAGGAAGAGAGAGGGGAAAATACAGGTCAAAAACTTCGCAAAAATATTCAAAATTTGGGAATTAACAATTTTATGCTTTACGAGTCCTTGACATAATCGACAAAAAGTGATAAACTTATAAATCGTGGTATAAAGTTATAATTTTACTTAACGATTATAACTTTAGAGAATTTTATACATAATTTATTAAGGAGGGCTGACATGGCTCATTTGCAAGAAGCGGCAGTTAAAAAGATCAACGAGATCTGCGACAGATACGTTGACGAAAACACTCCGCTCATGATGATTCTCAGCGACATACAGAAAGAGTACGGCTACATACCTTTGGAAGTGCAAGAGGTAGTGTCCAAGAAAACGGGTATTTCCGTTGCGGAAATCTACGGAGTTGTTACTTTCTATTCTTTCTTTTCCCTGAAACCGAAAGGGAAATACGTTATCGGGTGTTGTCTCGGTACCGCTTGTTACGTTAAAGGTGCGCAACAGGTGATAGATAAATTTTCCGAGATCATAGGCATAAAGCCCGGCGAAACGTCTGAAGACGGGCTGTTCACTTTGGACGCTTTGCGTTGCATCGGCGCTTGCGGTATTGCTCCCGCCGTTTCAATAAACGGCAAAGTTTATCCTAAACTTACGGTAGACGCGGTTTCAAAGATCGTAGACGAATATAAGGCGATGGAGGCTAAATAACCTATGATAAAGAATTTTGAAGATCTGAGCAATAAAACCTGTGAATGTCATAAGGCTTTAGACGCCAAATTTTCCGGCAGCGACGGGAAAAGGCATTTAGTTCTTTGCGGTGGTACGGGATGTTTGTCTTCCGATTCCGCCGTTATACTCGCGGAATTTGAAAAACAAATAAAAGAACGCGGATTAGAAGATAAAGTAACGGTAAATCAGGCAGGCTGTTTCGGGTTCTGTTCGCAAGGACCTTTCGTCAAGATTTATCCCGAAGACACTCTTTACAGAATGGTAAAGGTGGAAGACGTTACGGAGATTATGGATAAGGATATAGTCGGCGGCGAAATAGTCGAAAGACTTTTATACGTTGACCCCTTGACCAAAGAAAAAGTCAAAAAACAAGAAGATATAACCTTCTACAAAAAACAGGTAAGAATCGCGCTTCACGGCTGCGGAAGAATAAATCCGGAGAAGTTGGAAGAAGGGCTTGGCGCAGGCGCGTTCGAAGGCTTGTCTCGCGCGCTTAAAATGGACAGACAAAAGGTCATAGACGAAGTTCTTGCTTCCGGCATACGCGGAAGAGGCGGCGCAGGATTCCCGACGGGAAGAAAATGGCAATTTGCATACAACCAGCCCGAAGGAGAGAAGTACGTTATATGTAACGGCGACGAGGGAGACCCCGGCGCGTTCATGGATAGGTCGATACTTGAAGGTAATCCTTTGGCAGTAATCGAAGGTATGATGATTGCCGGTTACGCGATAGGCGCGCAGAACGGTTACTTCTACGTCCGTGCGGAATACCCGATAGCTGTCAAAAGGCTTCGTATAGCGATCAAAGAAGCGGAAGAAGCCGGGCTTATCGGCGATAATATTTTAGGAACGGATTTTTCGTTCAGAGTACATATACGTCTCGGGGCAGGCGCGTTCGTCTGCGGCGAAGAGACGGCGCTTTTAAATTCGATAGAAGGGCAAAGAGGTATGCCGCGTCCGCGTCCGCCGTTCCCTGCGGTTAAAGGACTTTGGCAGAAACCTTCTATAGTCAACAACGTCGAAACGCTTGCTTGCATACCTTACATATTGAGAGAGGGCTCGGAAAAATTTGCGGCGCTCGGCACCGAAAAGAGTAAGGGAACCAAGGTTTTCGCGCTCGGCGGAAAGGTAAATAACGTAGGTCTCGTCGAAGTTCCGATGGGAACGACTCTCAGAGAACTTATATACGATATCGGCGGAGGTATTCCCGGCGGAAAAGAATTTAAAGCGATTCAGACGGGTGGACCTTCGGGCGGCTGTCTGACGGCGAAAGATCTCGACACTCCGATAGATTACGATACGCTTGTCGCAAGAGGTTCTATGATGGGATCGGGCGGCGCGATCGTTATGGATGAAGACAACTGTATGGTCGACGTGGCGAAGTTCTATATGGAATTTATCTGCGACGAATCGTGCGGTAAATGTTCGCCCTGCCGTATCGGTACCAAGAGAATGCTGGAAAGCTTGACCAAAATAACCAAAGGTCAGGCAACGATGGAAGATCTCGACAAGCTCGAAGAACTCGCGGCGAACATCAAATCCAATTCGCTCTGCGCTTTGGGGCAGACTGCGCCTAATCCGATACTCTCGACGCTTACGCATTTCAGAGAAGAATACGTTGCGCACATAGTAGACAAAAAATGCCCTGCGCACGTATGTAAAGACCTTATGAAGTACGAGATAGACAAAGAAAAATGTATCGGCTGCGGACTTTGCGAAAGACAATGCCCCGTATCCGCTATAAGCAAGACGGATTACGTCGCTCCCGGACATAAACTTCCGGCGCGCGTTATCGACGGCGAAAAGTGTATCAAGTGCGGACTTTGTATGGCGTCCTGCAAATTCAAGGCGATTTATAAGAATTAACGGGAGAAACGAAAATGGCAAAAGTAAATATAAAAATAGAAGGGATACCCTTTCAGGTAGAAGAGGGATTGACTATATTAGAAGCGGCAAAACTTTGCGGATTTGAGATACCGTCTCTTTGCGCTTTCAATCACGGCGAATGTTCGAGAGGCTCATGCAGAGTCTGTCTGGTTGAAGCGACGGGCGCAAGAGGGTTAGTTGCTTCCTGCGTGTATCCGATAGCCGAAGGGATGGAAATAACCATTTCTTCTCCTAAGGCGGCAGCCGCAAGAAGAACCTCGGTTGAACTTCTTCTATCAAATCACAATAAGAATTGTCAGCAGTGCGACAAAAACGGCAAATGCGAACTTCTTCACGTTGCACGCATTACCGGAGCACGCGACGATATGTACGTCGGCGCGCAGACTGCCGTAACGGTAGATAAACTCACGCCTTCGATTTATAGAGATACTTCTAAATGCGTGCTTTGCGGAAGATGTATCGAAAGATGCAAAAACGCTCACGGTTTAGGAATTTTAGGCTTTGAAAAGAGAGGATTTAACACCATAGTCGCTCCTGCTGAAAACAGAAGTTTTGCAAACTCTCCGTGTATTTTATGCGGACAGTGCGTAAGCGTTTGTCCGACCGGCGCGCTTATGGAAGTTTCCGAAATCGATAAAGTGGACGAAGCGATGAAAGCCGGAAAGTACGTAGTAGTTCAGACCGCGCCTGCGGTAAGAGCTGCGCTCGGCGAAGAATTCGATATGCCTATCGGAACGCTTGTTACGGGTAAGATGGTTTCCGCGCTTAAGAGGTTAGGATTTAAGAAGGTATTCGACACCAACTTCGGCGCAGATCTCACTATAATGGAAGAAGCCAACGAACTTTTGGCAAGAATTAAAAACGGCGGCGTTTTGCCGATGATAACTTCCTGTTCACCGGGCTGGGTTAACTATGCGGAATATAACTATGGCGATCTGCTTCCGCATCTTTCGTCTTGCAAGTCGCCCCATGAGATGTTCGGCGCGATATTGAAGAGTTATTATTGCGAAAAGAACGGAATCGATCCCAAAGATATGTTCGTAGTATCCATTATGCCTTGCACGGCGAAGAAATACGAAAAGACGAGAGAAGCGCTTTCCGTAAACGGACTTCCCGACGTAGACGCTGTTTTGACCACGAGGGAACTCGGCAAACTGATAAAGCGTTCCGGTATCGACTTCAGGAAGCTTCCCGATTCGGAATTTGATAACGACATAGTCGGCGATTATACCGGCGCAGGCGTTATATTCGGGGCGTCCGGCGGCGTTATGGAAGCGGCGTTAAGAACCGCTATCTTTGCCCTTACCGGAAAAGAATCGGATCCCGTAGAGCTAAAAGAAGTAAGAGGACTTGAAGGAATAAAAGAAGCGACCTATAATATCGGTGGCAAGGAAATCAACGTTGCCGTTGCCCACGGTATGAAGAACGCAAAAGTTCTTTTGGACGAAATAAGAGAAGGCAAGAGTAAATATCAATTTATAGAGATAATGGGATGTCCCGGCGGATGTGTGTCGGGCGGCGGTCAACCGTACGTTAAACCGTGCTTTTTGCCTAATGAAGACGTGGATATTCTCGATACTTATAGAGGAAAGAGAGCCGCGGCGCTTTATAAAGAGGACGAAATGAGACCGTTAAGGGCGTCTCATAAGAATCCGCAGATAATCGAATTATATAAGGACTATCTCGGAGAACCAAACTCTCATAAAGCTCACGAATTGTTGCATACGACGTACAAAGCAAGAGAAGGTTTTAACGACTAAAAAAGCGCTAAATCAAAACGACCGACGATTTCGTCGGTCGTTTTTTTATAAAGGTTTTTCAAATTCGGCGAGCGTAAATTCTATTGTTACGCCGCCTTGTTTTAAGCGATAGAGACAATCGCTTCAATACTCGCTTTTTTCCCGTTGCGGAAATTTAGTGGGTATCGTTTTGCAAAATAAAAGAGCAAGACGGAAGTCTTGCTCCGAGGTGTGTCTAAACGTAGATAAGAATACAATTTCGTACCCCTTCGTACTCCTGCCCGTTGTTCGTACCCTTTCGTACCCCTATAACAGGCGAAAGAAAAGCATCTCGACAAAGAGACGCCTTAATATATGGTTACAATTACATTTCTCGGTTTTTTGATAATTTAATTTTCTTTAAATTCAAATGCAAAATTAGAGTAGAAG
>CAJOMM010000022.1 GCA_905235765.1 uncultured Clostridia bacterium | reverse complement strand
AAAGGCTTTGACGGGGCGTTACTTTTGGAGGTTTATAAACAGGACTTCACGGAACTTTCGGAACTACTTGACTCTATGTATTATATAAAGGATCTTGCGAAAAAAATATTTTAAAGAAACTACTGCCCGAAATTTTCGGGCAGTATTGTTTATCATAAGGCTTTGAATATTTGACCGTATTTTTTAGGCGAGATTAAACGTTAAATCTGAAAAGAACCCGTCTTTTATTATATAATCTTTTCCTTCCGATCTTACTTTACCTTTTTCTTTAGCGGCGTTAAAGGAACCTAATTCGACTAAAACGTCGTAATCGACAATTTCCG
Organism: uncultured Clostridia bacterium; assembly: GCA_905235765.1. Lineage (GTDB taxonomy): Bacteria > Bacillota > Clostridia > Christensenellales > Borkfalkiaceae > UBA1259. The sequence goes on along the minus strand of CAJOMM010000022.1, from coordinate 8,641 downwards.
CGCGTATAAAACCTTTTTCAAAGTCGCTATGTATTTTGCCTGCCGCCTGAGGCGCTTTTGTGCCGCGCTCTATCGTCCAGGCTCTTACTTCTTTTTCTCCGGCGGTGAGGTAACTGATAAGACCTAAAAGTCTGTAAGAAGTTTTAATCAATCTGTCAAGACCGCTATCCGTTTCTCCGAGTTCCTCAAGAAAAGCTTTTTTGTCCGGTTCGGGAAGTTCGGACAGTTCTTCTTCCGTTTTTGCGCATATAACCATATATTCCGAACCTTCCGCTTTTGCAAAGTCTATAACCTGTTTTGCGAGAGGAATATCCGTATCTTTTTTGCCCATATCTTTTTCGCCGATGTTGGCGGTGTATATAACGGGCTTTGACGTTATCAGGAATAGTCCTTTCATATATTCTTTTTCTTCGTCCGAAACGTCTAACGTCCGAGCCGGTTTAAGATCGTTTAAGTGTTTATAAAGTCTTTCTAAAAATTCCGCCTCTATCTTATACTTTTTGTCGCCGGTTTTAATAAGGCTTTGCGCTTTTTCGAGTTTTTTGCCGACTGTTTCCGTGTCTGCGAAAATAAGTTCGAGGTTTATGGTTTCGATATCGCGTAGTGGATCGACGGTGTTATCGACGTGCGTAACGTTTTCGTCGTTAAAGCATCTGACAACGTGAACGATAGCGTCCGTTTCTCGAATATTCGCTAAAAACTTGTTGCCAAGCCCTTCTCCTTTGCTCGCGCCTTTTACAAGGCCGGCAATATCTACGAATTCCACAACGGCAGGCGTTATTTTTTTGGTGTTATAAAGTTTCCCGAGAACGTTCAGCCTGTCGTCGGGAACGGCAACAACGCCCACGTTGGGCTCTATAGTGCAAAAAGGATAGTTGGCGCATTCGGCGCCTGCTTTGGTTATCGCGTTGAAGAGGGTGGACTTTCCTACGTTCGGAAGTCCGACTACGCCTAATTTCATAAATAATCTCCGTTAAAGCCGAATTTACGGCTCAAAAACTTTTAATATAATAATTATAATGCAATTCATATAAAAAAACAAGTTTTTGATTTGCTTTTTCGCTTTCTTTTATGTTAAAATATTCACAGAGAGTATTTTATGGATTATAAAACTTATATTGCAAACAAACTTGATATAAAAGAATTGTCTACCGAGGAAATCAGGGAAGCTATCGAAATACCTCCCGATCTTTCGCTCGGCGATTATGCGTTTCCGTGTTTTCCTCTTTCGAAAATATTCCGTATGGCGCCGAACAAGATTGCGGAAAATCTAAAAGACGGTTTCGTTACCGACGACGTTATTGTGGAATGTTCTGCGGCTGGCGGATATCTCAATTTTAAGGTGGACCGCAAAAGCCGCGCCGAAAGTCTTTTAAATACCATAAATCGCGAGAAAGATTCTTACGGGTCATCCGACGTCGGCAACGGTAAAACGATTTGTATAGATTATTCGTCGATAAATATCGCAAAACCGTTTCATATAGGGCATTTAAGCACAACGGTAATAGGTAGCGCGCTTTGTAAGATATTGAGGTTTTTAGGCTACAAAGTCGTCGGGATAAATCATCTCGGCGATTACGGAACGCAGTTCGGTAAACTTATAGTTGCGTTCAAAAATTGGAGCGACGAAGAAAAGGTCAAAAAAGACAAACTCAAAGAATTGTCCCGGATATACGTTAAATTTCACGAAGAAGCGAAGATTCATCCCGAACTCGAAGACGAGGCGAGGAAATACTTTACTCTTATAGAAAACGGCGACGAGGAGAGTAACCGGCTATTCGAATTGTTTAAATCCATCACGCTCAGCGAGGTTGATAAGATTTATAAACTTTTGAAAGTTACTTTCGATTCTTACGCCGGCGAAAGTTTTTATAACGACAAGATGGGCGCCGTTGTAGAAGAACTGAAAGAGAAAGGTCTTCTCACCGAGTCGGACGGAGCGTCTATAGTCGATCTCGAAGAATACGGTATGCCACCCTGCTTGATTCTTAAATCCGACGGTTCGTCTTTGTACGCGACGAGGGATTTGGCGGCGGCAATTTACAGGAAAAACCAATACGATTTTTATAAGTCCCTTTACGTAGTTGCGTATCAGCAAGATTTGCATTTTAAGCAAGTTTTTAAGGTTCTGGAACTTATGGGAAAGCCTTGGGCAAAAGATTTGGTTCACGTTTCCTACGGTATGGTCAGTCTGGAATCCGGCTCTATGAGTACCCGTGAAGGGAAAGTAGTCCTTTTGGAGGACGTAATAAATAAGACGGTCGAAAAAGCGTATAAGGTCATCGAAGAAAAAAATCCGAACCTGAAAGACAAAGAAAAGACGGCGCGCGCGGTCGGTACGGGTGCGGTCATATTCGGCGCCCTTTCAAACAACAAAATAAAAGACATAGTGTTTTCATACGACAGAGTCCTCTCTTTCGAAGGCGAGACGTGTCCGTACGTTCAGTATACAATCGCGCGCTGTAACAGCGTTTTGAATAAAGTCGGAAACGCGAAAGAATTTTCTTTGACGGAAATGTGCGATTCCGAATACGCCGTCATATCTTCGCTGTCGAAATTTCCGGACGTCGTGATTTCCGCAGCCGAAAAATACGAACCGTCTTTTGTTACGCGTTACGCAATAGACCTCGCAAAAGTTTTCAATAAGTTCTATATAGATTGCAAGATAGCCGTGGAAGACGAAAATCTGAAAAATTTCCGTCTTTCTATAGTAAGCGCGGTAAAGATAACGCTTACTAACGCGCTTAATCTTTTAGGTATAGAAACCGTAGAAGAGATGTAATATGAATAAAGCGGTAATATTCGATTTAGACGGCACGGTAATAGATTCATTAAAAGACATAGCGGAAAACGTCAATCTTATGCTATCTCATTACGGGTATAAGACGTTGTCCGAGGAAGAAGTAAAACGTATAATAGGTAACGGCGCAAGACGCGTTGTAAAAGACGCATTATTATCCGTCGGGGTAAAACCTACCGAGAAAGAATTAGAAGAAGGAGTTCGGTATTACAACGAGAAATATAACTCGTGCGCAAGCCTGTACACCAAACCTTTTGACGGTATTTCAGAAGTAATAACAGAACTATCAGGTCGCGGATATAAAATTGCGATACTTTCCAACAAACCGCAGACCACTGCGGACCTTGTGTGCTCGATATACTTAAAAGATATTAAAATCGATAAAATAATAGGCGAAAGAGACGGGGTAAAATGCAAGCCGGACAAAACGGCTACTTTAAGCATTCTCAAAGAATTTGACGTTCTTCCCGAAAACTGCTATTTTGTAGGCGACGGAGAGACGGACGTTCTGACTTCGTTGAACGCCGAAACGAACGGTATAGCAGTGCTTTGGGGAAACCGAACCAAAGAACAGCTTGTGAAAGCCGGCGCTAAAGTTTTTGCCGAAAAACCTTCAGATTTACTTAAACTGATACCTTAATTCCCAAATTTTAAGGGAGAAACCCATTGAAAGAAAAATATAAAGTTATTATCATCGGGGGCGGAGCCTCCGGCGTTGCTTGCGCTTTGGAAATTTTTTCGGGAGCCGCGCCGTTTTCTTCCGAGGACGTATTGATTTTGGAAGCGAACGACCGCTTATTGAAAAAACTTTCGGCGAGCGGAAACGGTCAAGGGAATATCGGAAACGCTTGCGTGTCTGAAAAAAATTATTCCGGAGACGAAAGATTCGTCGCGCAATTTATTCGTAACTACGAAGATGCGCGGCTTATAGAATATCTTAATGCGCTCGGCGTTTTGACGGTTACCGAAAAAAACGGCAGGATATATCCCATGTCTATGCAAGCGAATTCGGTTACAGATATTTTAAGATATTATCTCGCTGCTAAAAACGCAAAAATTTTATTCGGGGAAAAGGTCGTGGAAGTTTCCGACAGGAACGGCGTTTTTCAAGTAACATCGCAGAACGGAAACAAGTTTATGGCGGAGAACGTCGTCTTGTCTTTCGGAGGAAAGGCCGGAAGTCAGTTCGGAACGGACGGAACTTCATACGCATTGGCGGAAAAATTCGGGCATAAAACGACAAAGCTTTATCCGTCTTTAGTGCAGCTTAAAACGGAAAAAGCCGCCATAAAAGGGTTAAACGGCGTAAAAGAAAGGGCAAAACTCTCACTTTTTGATAGAGATAAGTTCTTAAAATCCGCGTCGGGGGATATACTTTTTACCGAATACGGAATTTCGGGAAACGCGGTCTTTCAGATATCCGATAAAGCCGTAACCGCCGAAAGTCCCGTCGTCGTTGCGGAGTTTTTACCGGAAATCGGGGAAGACGTTATTGCCAGAGAGATAGAAAGAAGATTAAAAGCCAAAATAATCGGTAAAGAGGACATATTCACAGGCATACTTAATAAAAAACTCGGACAGGCGATAACGAGGACGGTGAAGAGTTTCGACGGAAACACCCTCGCGCACGCAGTAAAGAATTACCGCGTCAACGTAACGGGGACGCTCGGGTTTAACTATGCGCAAGTAACCAAAGGCGGCATTTCGACGGCAGATATAGATTCTAAAACATATAGAAGCAAACTTAAAAAAGGGCTTTATATCGTCGGGGAGGCGCTTGACGTTGACGGCGAATGCGGAGGGTATAACTTGACGTTTGCTTTCGTTTCCGGCATGGCTGCGGCGAAAGACATAAAAAACGGATATATAAACCATAAATTATAAGGAGAAATTTATGAAATTCAAAAATTTCACGGCGGAAGAACTCGATAATTTGCCTTTATCGACTCTGCGCGAAATAGGCAGAGTCCTCGGCGTAAAAGCGCCTGCGGCAAAAAAGAAGGAAGATTTGATAACGGATATTCTCGCTATTCAAGCCGGAACTCTTGCGCCGATTGAAACGAACAGGTTGGGGCGCGCGCCAAAATTAAACGTAGACCTGTCGCCGTATACTGTAGTAGAAGATTACGGCAATAACAATGAGAGGCGCAACTTAAAATTCGGGGACAGCGCTGCGGCGGAAGAACTCGTGGTGGAAGGCGTACTCGAACAGCACGTTTCCGGCTACGGATTTTTAAGGGTGAACAATTACGAAAATTCTCGAGAAGACGTGTACGTTTCCGCGCAGAACATAAAGAAATTCAATCTTCGTCGAGGCGATAAGGTAAAAGCTACTGCAATTCCTAAAAGAGATGCGGAATCGGCAGCGCTTAAATCCGTGCTGAAAATAAACGATCTCGATCCGGCGCTGTTTTTGAGACGCACCGTTTTCGACGACCTTATTCCTTATTATCCCACGCAAAGACTTCGCCTTGAAAATTCCGAAAATCAAGGAGAAATATCTATAAGGTGTCTGGATCTTTTCGCGCCGCTCGGGATGGGGCAAAGGGGACTTATAGTCGCGCCGCCCAAAACGGGTAAAACCACGCTTCTTAAAATGATAGCGCAGTCTATAGAGAAAAATTATCCGGACGTAAAACTTATACTTTTGCTTATAGACGAACGCCCTGAAGAAGTTACCGATATGAAAAGGAGCGTAAAAGGGGAAGTGGTGTTCTCAACTTTCGACGAAAATCCGGAGCACCATATCCGCGCAGCGGAACTCGTTATAAACCGCGCGAAAAGGCTCGTCGAAGTAGGTCAGAACGTAGTTATACTGATGGATTCGTTGACCAGACTTGCGAGGGCTTATAACAACACGATAGAGAGTTCCGGAAAAACGTTGTCCGGGGGCTTGGATCCAAACGCTATGCAAGGGCCGAAACGGTTTTTCGGCGCGGCGAGGAATATAGAAAACGGCGGAAGTTTAACGATTCTGTCCACGGCGCTTATTGACACCGGCAGCCGTATGGACGACGTGATTTACGAGGAGTTCAAAGGTACCGGCAATATGGAAATACATTTGTCTCGCGAACTTTCGGAAAAGAGGATATTCCCGGCGATAGACCTTTATAAGTCCGGCACGAGGAAAGACGAATTGTTGCTTACCGACAAAGAATCGGCGGCAGTATTCAAACTCAGGAAGGTTTTATCGGAAAGGCCCGACGCCACCGACAGCTTGATCGAAATGATGAAAAAGACCAAAAACAATCAGGATCTCATCGAAAAACTTGACGTTTGGATGAAACTGTACGGTAAAGAAAAAATCTGAAATAAGAGTAATCCGTTAAAAAGCGCCGCAAAATCGGTAAAACTACAGATTTTGCGGCGCTTTTAAAGCGTTGGTTTTTATTGATTTTATTCGAAAGATTTATCCAAAGGAAAATTTATTTCCGTTACTCCGTCTTTAACGTCGTAACACATCTCCTCGTCCTCGTGAACAGATTTATCAAACGTTTTTTCGGGTGTAAGCTTGACGTATCTTGCGGAACATTCTGCGAGGAGTGTTCCGTCCGAATCGTAAATCGCGGCTATTGCCGAAAAGAACATAGACGATTCGCTTAATATTTTGCCTCGGGCGATAAGCGGAGTTTCGTAAGGTACGGGTTTTCTGAACGTAACGTTCATAGTCGTCGTAACGCCGTAGATGTTTGCGGATTTTACCCAAAGCGCGCGCCCTGCAATTTCGTCTAAAAAGGCGGAAATCATGCCGCCGTGCGTTCTTCCGGGGTAACTTTGATGCGCGCTTTTAAATGAGAATAAACTTCCTACGGAGCCGTCTTCCATATTGTAAAACGGCGCCTGAACGCCCAAAGCGTTCTCCATACCGCAAATAATACAATTTCTGCTGTTTTTCTGTTTCTTAACTACTTTCATATCGTTCACCCTTTTTATTTTAACATAAATTTTGAAAAATTGCTATAAAAACACGCTATCATAAAAACTTGATTTTTACGTTCCGTTGATATATAATTTACTTACTCGAACATACTTGATATAAATAAGAAAAGGAGGTTTTATGGAATACAGAGATTTTAAGTTGGTTTCCAAATTCAAACCCACCGGGGATCAGCCGCAGGCCATAAAACTTCTTACGGAAGGAATTAACGACGGACTGCGTACGCAAGTGCTTTTGGGCGTTACCGGTTCCGGAAAGACCTTCACGATGGCGAACGTAATAGCAAACGTCAACAGACCTGCTCTCATCATAGCGCACAACAAAACGCTTGCCGCGCAGCTTTGCAACGAATTTCGTTCTTTTTTCCCGGAAAACAGGGTAGAATTTTTCGTGTCCTATTACGATTATTATCAGCCTGAAGCGTATATTCCGAGTACAGATACGTATATTGAAAAAGATCTCGCAATAAACGACGAAATAGATAAACTGCGCCACTCTGCGACCTGTTCTCTTTCCGAGAGGTCGGATACGATAGTCGTCGCTTCCGTTTCGTGTATATACGGTCTCGGCGCACCCGAAGAATATTACCGACTTGCCGTGTCTATCCGTCCCGGCGACGCTATTGAGCGCGACGAACTTATGAGAAAACTTATCGGGATACAGTATTCCAGAAACGATATAGATTTTACCCGTTCTACGTTTCGCGCGAGAGGGGATATCGTGGATATTTTCCCGGCGTCCAACACGGAAATTTTCATAAGAGTGGAATTTTTCGGCGACGAAGTGGAAAGAATCTGCGAGGTGGAATTCGTTTCGGGCAAGGTTGTGTCCGAACTTAAACATGCGGTAATATTTCCTGCCAGCCACTACGCTGTCGGCAGCGAAAAACTTTCTTTCGCTCTCGCCGCGATAGAACGGGATAAAGAAGACGAAGTAAGGTTTTTCAACGAAAGCGGAAAACTATTGGAAGCGCAAAGGCTTAATCAACGCACGGATTACGATATGGAAATGATAAAAGAGATAGGCTTTTGCAAGGGTATTGAAAATTACAGCAGATATTTCGACGGCAGAAACGTAGGCGATCCGCCGTTTACCCTATTAGATTATTTCCCGAATAATTTTATCGTATTTATAGACGAATCGCATATGACGATACCGCAGATAGGCGCGATGTATAACGGGGACAGGTCGAGAAAAAGTTCGCTCGTAGAATACGGTTTTCGTTTGAAATCGGCGTTCGACAATAGACCGCTAAGATTCAATGAATTTGACGAAAGGGTAGGACAGATGATATGCGTTTCGGCGACGCCGGCGAATTACGAAAGGGAGCAGGCAGGGCAAATCGTGGAACAACTTATTCGTCCGACGGGGCTTCTCGATCCCGAAATATCCGTTCGCCCCACGAAGAATCAGATAGACGATCTTCTTTCGGAAATCAATAAAACCGTAAAGGACGGCGGCAGAGTGCTTATTACCGCCCTTACCAAAAAAATGGCGGAAAGCCTTTCGGAATACCTAAAAGAACACGGCGTAAAGGTGAGGTATCTGCACAGCGATATAGACACTATGGAAAGGATAGAGATAGTGTCGGGATTAAGGAGCGGAGAGTTCGACGTGCTTTGCGGTATAAACCTTTTGAGGGAAGGGCTGGATTTACCGGAAGTCAAACTCGTGGCTATTTTAGACGCCGACAAAGAGGGGTTTTTGCGCAGTGAAACGTCGCTTATTCAGACTGTCGGGAGAGCGGCGAGAAATTCCGAAGGCAGGGTAATTATGTATGCGGACGTCGTTACAGACAGTATGCGCCGCGCGATAGACGAAACCGAAAGGAGAAGGCGTATTCAGGACGAATACAACAAAAAGAACGGAATTATTCCAAAGACGATAGTAAAAGACATAGTAAA
>CAJOMM010000021.1:9306-10262 GCA_905235765.1 uncultured Clostridia bacterium | reverse complement strand
TTATTATAACAAACAGATTTTTACATTGCAAGAAATTTTCATATTTCTAATTTGACTTCTGCATAGAAGTTTACATTAAACGCCACATGCCGCTTATCAGCAGAAATGCCATTATTATGAAAACTACACAGCCTACAATGCACAATACCAAATCCGGCTTGTAATGCCATATCCAATCGCCGCTCAACTTTTCCAACGGCAATGTAGAATTTTTGTGGACGTACGGAAGGCATATTGCCGCGCCCAATATCATACCGAATATGAAAAGACAGATAAATCCCAAAAGTACATCCAACGGCATTATATCAGTAAAAGTTTTTAAATAAGACTCCATTTTATCACTTCCTCGACATGATTATATAACCGAAGCTGATTTTAAAAATTTTATGTAAAAATCTTTTTTATGTCAATGTTTTTTTACAAAGGCTCTGGGATTTACTTACTTTTTCTTTGGCGCAAAGAAAAAGTAACAAAAAGAAACATGGCGCGGATGTAGTTCGCTTACTTTGTCAGTAGTTTTAATTTTGACGTACGCAACAAGGTTACGGTAATCTTAACGTTATCGTACGCAGCTCAGGTACATCCGCGCCGTTTTTTTTATTCGGATTTTATTTTAAAATACTTTCCAGCCGTCACTAAAAAATCGGTGAAGAAATACTCCACCGAAAATTTTTGCCGAGTGTATTTTGAGACGGCTATTTTTTTGTCTTTCGCAAACTTGATTACCTACCGTGAAACTCGTCTTGCAAAAAGTAACAAAAAGAAACAATCATATTCTCTTTTGGTAACTTTTCGATTTAATTCCGGAAAGTTTTTTATTTCTCCGAACGGGGTGTATTGACTCATGACGTTCAAGTAGATTTTATCTTTGAAATCGGACAAAAAATCTATTACGTTTTTGCTGTCCGATACGTTTGAAGGAAGAACGAGATGCCTGACTAAAGTTCCGCTTTTCA
>CAJOMM010000021.1:0-9289 GCA_905235765.1 uncultured Clostridia bacterium | reverse complement strand
GCCATAAACTTTATCGCATTGGAGGCAATTTTAAAGTAATCTCTTTTCCCGGTATAGCGTTCGGAAACGTCGGGCGAGTAAAATTTAAGATCTGGAAGATAAACGTCTGAAAAAGAGTTTGCCGTATTTAAGGAGTATTCGGTTTCGTACCCGTGCGTGTTATAGACGATAGGAACGTTAGGCTTATAAATTTCGACGGCTTCTTTTATTTTATGAACGTAATGAGTAGGGGTAACGAGGTTTACGTTAGTTGCGCCGCTTATTTCAAGCGTTTTCATAATATCCGCCAATTCGTTCACGGAAATTTCTTTGCCGCGTTTGACTCTTGAAAGTTCGTAGTTCTGACGCATCTTAAAGAACAGCCGCAAAAAAAGACCGTGCCGGAGCCGTTTGCTCCGGAAATGCACGGTTCTTCGAATTTATGAAGATAATATTTTGCAATTATAGGTTTTTCACCGACTCCGCAACGCCCAACTTTCGAACTTCTGTCAATACCGCAGCGGTTGGGACAAAGGTCGCAAAGCATTATTCGAGCTCGAACGCGCCAGTGTATAACTGATAGTATTTCTGACGTTTTGCTATCAATTCTTCGTGCGTTCCTCTTTCAATAATTTTACCGAGTTCGAGAACCATAATAACGTTGGAATTCTGGACGGTCGAAAGTCTGTGCGCTATAATAAACACGGTTCTGCCTTCCATAAGTTTATCGGTTCCTTTCTGAACGAGCGCTTCGGTTCTCGTGTCGATTGAAGAAGTCGCTTCGTCGAGAATCATAACGGGTGCGTCTTTTACGGCAGCGCGCGCAATCGAAAGCAGTTGTCTTTGTCCTTGCGAAAGGTTGCCGCCGTCTGCGGTCAGCATAGTGTTGTAGCCTTCGGGAAGACGGGTAATAAAGTCGTCGGCATAAGAGAGTTTAGCCGCGGCGATACATTCTTCGTCGCTCGCCGAGAGTCTGCCGTAGCGGATGTTTTCCATAACGGTTCCGGTAAACAGGTTGGTGTCTTGTAGGACGATGCCCAAAGAGCGCCTTAAATCGGGTTTTTTGATTTTATTGATATTTATACCGTCGTAACGGATTTTGCCGTCCGCGATGTCGTAAAATCTGTTTATAAGATTGGTTATAGTCGTCTTTCCTGCGCCGGTAGCGCCTACGAAAGCGACTTTCTGACCGGGGTGCGCATAAAGGCTAACGTCGTGCAGAACTATCTTTTCCGGCACGTATCCGAAGTCTACGTTAAACATTTGTATATCGCCTTTCAATTCGGTATAAGTTACTGTGCCGTCCGCTTTATGCGGATGTTTCCACGCCCAATGTCCGGTACGTTCTTCACACTCGGTAATAGTTCCGTCGTCTGCTATTCTGCAGCGAACCAAAGTAACGTAACCGTTGTCCGATTCAGGAGTTTCGTCCAGAACGTCTAATATTCTCGACGCGCCGGCGAGACCCAGAACAATGGAGTTTATCTGCTGCGAAGATTGAGATATGTTGGATGTAAACTGTCGACTAACCGGCAAGAAAGCCATTATCGTTATAATAAACGCCGTTGTCGCGCTGGTTACCACACCGCTTTCGTCAACGGTATCTCTTACGAAGCCGGATAGGGTAAGGTTGGGGATTTTAAAGGTTACGAGAAGACCTCCCACGAAAGCAACGAATATATATAGAATATTTCCTATATTGCCCATAATCGGCATAAGAATATTGGCAAAAGTGTTGGCTTTTGTCGCCATCTTGCAAAGTTCTTCGTTCTTTTCGTCGAAATCCTTTTTGGATTCTTCTTCGTGGCAAAAGACCTTTATGACTTTTCCGCCCTGCATCATTTCTTCGATGAAGCCTTCTTCCTTACCCAAAGCCGCCTGTTGTTTCATGAAATAATTCGCGCTCTTACCGCCGATCGTCTTCGTAACTTTAAACATAACGAACACGCCTGCGAATATGACTAAAGACAGCCATATACTGTAAGAGAACATCAGTACGAGCAGGGTAATAACGCTTATGCTTGCGGACAGAAGTGAGGGCAAGCTTTGAGAGACTAATTGGCGGAGAGCGTCGGTGTCGTTCGTGTAGACAGACATTATGTCTCCGGTTTTATGAGTGTCGAAATACTTTATTGGCAAAGACTGCATTTTGTTAAACACGCTCGTTCTCGTCTGGTGCAAAAATCTTTGCGTTAAGATTGCGCCGAGCCGTGTGTAGACGAACGCGCTTAAAACCTGGATAAGGTACACGACTCCCATCGCCACGAATATGGTTATAAGAGAGGGGATAACCTCGTCTAAAGCCTGGCTTCCCGTAAGTCCTTTTCCGCCCTCGGATACGGGCTTAATATAGCCTAATCCCTCGTTGATGACGTTTAAAAGGTTTTTAAGGAACAGAGAAGATGAAACGCCTGTTATAGCTGCCAGAATTATGCACGCTATAATAACAATCATTAATTTTTTATTCTGCTTAAAAAGCATGGAAAGCAGTCTTTTAAGTGTGCCTTTTTTTGCTTTTTGGCGCGTGCCGGCTTTACTGCTTCTCGGAGGCATAGGTCTTGGCATTATTCGTTACCTCCTTTATCGTTTTCGTTTTGAATTTTATTTTGCGAATAATAAAGTTCCTTATAAATTTCGTTATTTTTTAATAAATCCTCGTGTGTTCCGATAGCGGAAATAGTGCCGTTTTCCATAATGATGATTTTATCCGATTCCTGAACGGATGCAATGCGTTGAGCGATAATAATTTTAGTTGTTTCCGGCATATATTTTTTAAGTCCTGCGCGGATAAGCGCGTCGGTGTTTGTGTCAACCGCCGAAGTTGAATCGTCCAAGATAAGAATTTTTGGTTTTTTAAGTAAAGCTCTGGCAATACAAATTCTTTGTTTCTGACCGCCCGAAACGTTCGAGCCGCCCTGTTCTATATAGGTATCGTATCCGTTGGGACGCGCGAGGATAAACTCGTGCGCTTGCGAAAGCTTGGCGGCTTGTTGTATTTCTTCATCCGTTGCTTCTTTGTTGCCCCATTTAAGGTTTTCCTTTATCGTTCCGGAGAAAAGGATGTTTTTCTGCAACACCATTGCGACGGAATTTCTTAGCGTGTCAAGGTCGTAATTTTTAACGTTCTCTCCGCCGACTTTAACCGTGCCTTTAGACGCGTCGTAAAGTCTCGGAATAAGACTTACCATTGTCGTTTTGCCGGAACCGGTTGCGCCGATGATACCGACGGTCTCTCCGGATTTTATTTCCACGGAGATGTTTTCCACGGAATATCTTTCCGCTGTGTCTTTATATTTAAAAGAAACGCCGTCGAAAATTATACTGCCGTCTTTAACCTCGGTCAATGCGTTTTCAGGCGAGACGATAGAACTTTGTTCGTTTAAGACTTCGGCAATACGTTTTGCGCTTGCAATACTCATAATGATCATGACCATAATCATAGAAAGCATCATTAAACTCATAATTATCTGGAAAGAATAGGTCATAAAGCTTTGAAGTTCCGTCCATTGCAAGAGAGCGTTCTCGGAACTGATAATAAGCATGGAACCGATGACAAAAATGAGTATTATAGACGAATAAGCGCAGAAGTTCATAAGAGGGGTGTTGAGAGCGATAAGTTTTTCTGCTTTTGTGAAATTTTTCCTTACGTCGTCCGAAGCTTTATGAAATTTTTGTTTTTCGTAGTCTTCTCTGACGTATGATTTAACGACCCTGATTCCGCGGATATTTTCTTCAACCGATTCGTTAAGCGCGTCGTATTTTTTGAATATTTTATTAAAGAAAGGTATTGCTTTAGTCATTATAAGAATCAAGCCTAAAGCGAGAACCGGCGCGATGCAAAGGAATATCAGCGCCATTTTCGAATTGATGGAAAACGCCATGATAATTGAGAATATCATCATAAACGGCGCCCGTACAGCCGTTCTTATAATCATCATATACGCCATTTCGACGTTGGTAACGTCGGTAGTTAACCTGGTAACCAGAGAAGAGGTAGAGAATTTATCGATATTGGCAAAGGAAAAGTCCTGAATTTTATAATACATATCTTTGCGCAGGTTTTTCGCAAATCCGCTCGACGCTCTCGCCGTATATTTTCCGGCTTTGATGCCGAAGAATAGCGATAAAAGCGCGAAAACAAAAAGCAGTGCGCCGAATTCTATGATAATAACTAAATAATTGGGATCTTTTCCGCCGGTAAGGAAATTGAGTATGCCTTCCAAAAACTGATCGTGATTGCCTTCCGTTCCGGAAGCGGCAATCTCCAGAACTCCCAAAAGAAGAGTCATTATCCAAGGGATAAAACACTCTATAATAGTTTCCAACATTACGAAAAAGGGTGCGAGCCAAGAAGGTTTTCTGTATTCTCTTATTGACTTTGAAATAGTTTTAACAGCCGGGAAAACGCCGATAGAATCCTCGCTCTTGGTTTTTCGGGCTTTCTTTTTTTCAGACATTTTTTACTCCTTAAGATTAAACGGATATAAGCAATACCGAGGACGACGAACGATATTTATTATATTCGAAGACACCATATTATTATACAATCGGCTTAAAAATAAGTCAAACGATTTACCTTGCCAAAATATATCAAAAAGCCGCAATTTTTTTGGAAAAAAAAGAAGTCGAAAAGCAAATAAAGGAATATCTTTAATTTATGCGATTGACAGTAATTGATTATTGGTGTTATAATATCTAAGAATTTCATACAGAGGGTTACTTATGAAAAAATTTTTTACCAGCGAAAGCGTAACGGCAGGGCATCCCGACAAGATATGCGATAGGGTATCCGACGCGATTTTAGACGCGTATCTGCGTTTGGACAGAAACAGCCGCGTCGCATGCGAGTGTTGCGCTACCGAAAACTTTATGCTTATAATGGGCGAGATTACTTCGTCTGCTAAAGTAGACGTGGAAAAAATTGCGAGAGAAGTCATAAAGAAAACCGGTTATAATTCCGACGAGTTGGGTTTTAATGCGGAAACCGTTCAAATAATATGCAAAATAAATCGTCAAAGTTCGGATATCGCGCTCGGCGTAGATAATTCCGTGGAAACTAAAGCCGGCAATTCTGACGAATACGATAAAATCGGCGCCGGAGATCAGGGACTTATGTTTGGTTACGCCACCAAAGAAACGGAAGAATATATGCCACTTGCGTTGACGCTTTCTCATAAATTATGCGCGAAACTTCAAGAGGTGCGTGAAGACGGGACTCTTCCTTATTTAAGGCCGGACGGCAAAGGGCAAGTTACCGTCGAATACGAAGGCAGTAAACCGGTAAGGGTGGAAGCCGTAGTTTTATCTTCTCAACACGACGACAGCGTGTCCACCGAAAAGCTGAGGAAAGACCTGAAAAAACACGTTATTGATAAAGTTATTCCAGAAACCCTTGTCGACGTGAATACTAAATTTTATATAAATCCGACGGGAAGATTCGAAATAGGCGGTCCGGCAGGCGATTCAGGGCTTACGGGTAGGAAAATAATAGTAGATACGTACGGCGGAAAGTGTCCGCACGGCGGCGGATCGTTTTCCGGAAAAGATCCTACCAAAGTCGACAGATCCGCAACGTATATGGCAAGGTATATAGCCAAAAATATAGTTGCGTCCGGACTTGCGGACGAATGTCAGATTCAGGTATCTTACGCAATCGGAGTAGCAAGACCTTTGTCGATTGCGGTAAACACTTTCGGCACGGGCAAACTTTCTGATAACGAGATAGCAGATATCGTGGTAAAGGAGTTCGACCTGAGACCTGCGGCTATCATAGAGAAGTTGGATCTTAAAAAGCCCGTTTATTTCGATACGGCTTCTTACGGTCATTTCGGCAGAGAAAATTTCACCTGGGAAAAGACGGACGCCGTTGAAACTCTGAAAAAATATTTAAGATAAATGCGGTTTATTGACGTTTTGACAAAGGCGCTCACTTTCGGTTTATATAACCCTAAGTGGCGGTGTAACGTTTGCGGCAAGGAGTTGTTTGACGAAGGGTATTTTTGCAAGGACTGTCTGAATTCTTTTCCCGTAAACGACAAAACTTATTGTGAACATTGCGGAAGGGAGGTAAAAACGTCCGCCGCATATTGTCTTTCTTGCAAGGGGTCTATGATTTCGGTGGATAGGGCGAGGAGTTTATTCACCTATAAAAAGCCGATTAACTCGCTGATTAAAAAGGCGAAATATTATAACGGCAAATATTTATTGGAAGCGTTCAGCGTACCGCTTTCGAACTTATATTTTAAGAATTATTTCAATTCCGACTTAGTGTGTTGCGTGCCTATGACCGAAAAACGGAAACGTTCACGTGGGTATAATCAATCGGAAATCCTCGCGAGGTACGTTTCGGAATTGATAAAAGTTCCTTTTTGCGATTGTTTGATAAAGACCAAAGAGACGAAAAGGCAGGCTAAACTCGGTCGGACAGACCGGATGAAAAACCTGAAAGGCTCGTTTAAGGTGTCGGATGCGAAAGCCGTAAAAGGGAAGTCTGTGCTTTTGGTAGACGACGTTTTGACGACGGGATCTACGGCAGAAACCGTCGCCGAAAGACTTAAGGCGGCAGGCGCAGTCAGAGTAGATATTATTACTATAGCGAGCGTGCCTTCAAAAACTGCAATTTAAATTTATAAAATAATTAGCGGTATCACCGCAAAATAAGGAGAGAAATGGGATTATTCAGATATATTCTCGGTGGAGAATCCAGGCGTAATCTAAAAAAATTGGACAAAATGGCGGACGAAGTTCTTGCACTCGAGACCAAGTACTTAAAACTTACCGACGACGAACTTAAAGAGCAAACGTCCGTTTTGAAAGAAAGACTTAAAAACGGCGAAAGTTTAGACGATATATTAGCGGACGCTTTCGCGGTGTGCAGAGAAGCCGCTTTCCGCGTTCTCGGTATGAAACATTATAAAGTTCAGATAGTCGGCGGAATATGTTTACATCAGGGCAGAGTTGCGGAAATGAAAACCGGCGAAGGAAAAACGCTCGTGGCGACGCTTCCCGCATATCTTAACGCGCTCACCGGAGAGGGCGTGCATATCGTAACCGTTAACGATTATCTCGCCGCCAGAGACGCCGAGTGGATGGGTAAAGTATATAGATTTTTGGGGCTTACCGTGGGAGTCGCTATCTCCGGGATGGAAGATGAAGACAAGAAAAAGGCGTATCAGTGCGATATAACTTACGGAACGAATAATGAAATGGGTTTTGATTATTTGAGGGATAATCTTAAAAGCCGTTTAGAACAGATGGTTCAGCGTTCGCTTAACTTTGCCATCGTCGACGAAGTAGACTCTATACTTATCGACGAAGCCAGAACTCCGCTTATAATTTCCGGAAAAGGTCAGGAATCAAGCGAGAAATATACTACGGCGAACAGATTCGTAAAGACCTTGGTTTTGGATAAAGATTTTACAATAGACATAAAAGAAAAGAGCGTTCAGATAACCGAAAGCGGCGCGAAGAAGGCGGAGTCTTTCTTCGGACTTGAGAATTTTTCGGATATAGAAAACGCGTCTTTATCTCATCATATACAGCAAGCGTTAAAGGCGAATTATATATTCAAAAAGGATAACGACTACGTGGTTTCCGACGGAGAAGTTATAATCGTTGACGAATTTACCGGACGACTTATGATAGGAAGGCGTTATTCGGACGGCTTACATCAGGCAATCGAAGCAAAAGAAGGCGTAAAAATAAGAAACGAGAACAAAACGTATGCGACTATCACCTTCCAGAATTATTTCAGGCTTTACAAAAAACTTTCGGGTATGACGGGAACCGCTAAATCCGAGGAAGAGGAATTCAGGGCGATTTACGGATTAGACGTTTTAGAAATACCCACCAATAAGCCTGTGGCGAGAAAAGACGCACCGGACGTTATCTATAAGAACGTAAAAGGCAAAAACAAGGCGATAATAAACGAGATAGTCGAAAGGCATAAGGTTGGGCAACCTGTATTGGTAGGTACCGTTACCGTAGAAAAATCCGAAGAAATAAGCAAACTTCTTATAGCGAAAGGCATAAAACACAACGTATTAAACGCCAAAAACCATGCGCGAGAAGCGGATATCATAGCGCAGGCAGGGAGACTTGGGGCGGTAACAATTGCGACGAATATGGCTGGTCGTGGAACGGATATTCTGCTCGGCGGCAATCCGGAATTTATGGCAAAGAGAAAACTTCGCGAAGAGGGTGTCGATGAAGAGGTTATAGATATTGCCACGTCTTTTATTTCCGACGTAGACGACGACGTTAAAAAGGTAAGAGAACATTATCACGAAATATATAATAAATTCAAAGAGCAGACGGATGCGGAAAAAGTCAAAGTCGTTGCGGCAGGCGGACTTCATATCTTGGGTACGGAACGTCACGAGTCGCGCCGTATAGACAACCAGTTGAGGGGCAGAAGCGGAAGACAGGGAGACCCCGGATCTTCGGTGTTTTTTATTTCGCTTGAAGACGATCTTGCAAAGCGTTTTGGCGGCGAAAGGATGAAGAGTATATTTGAAACGTTTAAGATATCCGAAGACGAGCCTATAACCTCTAAAATGTTGTCGAGAAGTATAGAAAACGCGCAAAGATCCATTGAGGGCAGGAACTTCGGCATAAGGAAACACGTTTTGGAATACGACGACGTTATGAATAAACAGCGCGAAGTCATGTACGCCGAGAGGATGAAAGTCATAAGGGACGAAAACGTTCACGAAGACATTTTAAAACTTGTTCCGGATTTTGTAAGTTATGTGGTCGGGTCCGTAATAGACAATCAGAACAAACCCGAAACTTGGGATATAGACGCCTTAAATCAAGCCATAGAAATGAAGCTTCTTCCTAAAGACAGCAATTTTATAACGAAGGAAAGAATAGAAAATTGGGATTACGAATATCTCGTAGAAAAACTTACGGAAGAAACGGTAAGTGTTTACGAGGCGAAAATAGAGAGATATAAAGAAGAAGGCGTAAATTTCTCTGAGGTCGAAAGGGTAGTTCTGTTAAGGAATATAGATACCAAGTGGATAGACCATATAGACGCTATGGATCAGTTGAGAAAAGGAATATCTCTCCGCGGTTATGGCAATATCGATCCCGTCGTCGAATATAAGAAGGAAGGATACGAGATGTTTGAAGACCTCACTTCTGCTATTCAGGACGACACGATAACGCTTTTGCTTAAAGCCGAACTCCGTAAAGTTCCGAATATAGTAAAAGAAGAGAAAAAAGATCTCGTCGCCAATAAAGAAGGCAGTACGACGAACTTTATGAAAAAGGCAAAGCAGAGTATAGGGCGTAATGATCCCTGTCC
>CAJOMM010000020.1 GCA_905235765.1 uncultured Clostridia bacterium | reverse complement strand
AGTAAACTGCTTATTGATAAATTATCCGAAATTTTTTCGAATATTTCTTTTTTATGTTTATATTCAAGCCCTATAAAACTATCGAGCCAGATCAAACACAGTTCTCTACTGTCGTAGTTCATATCAATGTCTGTAACTTATAGCTTCCAAAATATTGGCAGGACTTATCTCGTCGAATAATTCCATATCCGCAATCGTTCTCGCAACTTTTATTATGCGACTCCTCGCGCGCGGCGAAAGATGTAAACTGTTATATGCGTTTTTCAGAATATTTTCACATTTATCGCTAAGCTTGCAATACTTATTTATCTCCCTTTCGCCCATATCGGCGTTCGTGAGAATCCCGTCGTTTTTAAAGCGTTCCGCTTGAATTTTCCGCGTTCTGTTGACCCTGCGTCTTATCTGTTCGCTTGTCTCCGCCGCTTCGTTTTCGGTGAGTTCTGAATATTTGACTTCGTCAACGGCTATTTTAATATCTATACGGTCTAAAAGCGGTCCGGATATTCTCGCATTATACTTCGCTATCTGCGAAGGGGTACAGGTGCAAGGCTTATCCTCAGAGCCTAAATTGCCGCATGGACACGGGTTCATACTTCCGCAAAGAATAAAGTTCGAAGGATATTTAACGTTGCCGCTAGCTCTCGAAACGGTTATAACCCCGTCCTCCAAGGGCTGACGCAGAGATTCCAGCGTGCTCCTCGCATACTCCGGCATTTCGTCGAGGAACAACACGCCGTTGTGCGCAAGGCTTATTTCTCCAGGTCTCAGAGTGGTTCCGCCGCCCGTCATTGCGACGGCGCTCGCCGTGTGGTGAGGAGATCGGAAAGGCCGTTTTACCACGATTCCTTCTTCGTCGTCCAAGAGACCTGCTATGGAATGAATTTTCGTCGTTTCCAAAGCCTCTTCGAAAGTCATGTCCGGCATTATGGTCGGAATACACTTTGCAAGCATGGTTTTCCCGGTACCCGGAGCGCCGACAAACAGAATATTATGTCCTCCGGACACCGCGACTTCCAAAGCGCGTTTAGCCACCTTCTGCCCTTTAACTAACGACATATCGGTATCGTATCTTACGTCCTCTCTTACGGCGGCAAAATCGTTTGCCCGAATCTGAGGTAAGGGCGACAGCCCCGACAAATGATCTATAACTTGTCTTAAAGATTTAGCGGCGTATACCGTAACGCCGTTCACGAAAGACGCTTCTTTAGCGTTATCTTCAGGAATCACGAATTCGGTAAATCCGTTTTCTCTCGCCGCAATAAGAGTGGGAAGTACGCCGGAAAGTCGCCTGAGTCCGCCGTCTAAAGACAATTCGCCTAAAAAAACTACTCCGTCGCATTTTGCGTTTAACTGCGACGTTGCCGACAAAAGACCTATGGCGAGCGCTAAATCAAAGGACGAACCGGACTTTTTGATAAATGCCGGCGCAAAATTGGCTGTAATACGTTTTGCAGGTATTGCGCCGCCGCTGTTTTTTATCGCCGACCTCACGCGCTCTTTGGATTCTTTTATCGCGGTATCTCCCATACCCACAATCTCGAAAGCCGGAAGTCCGTTAGCGACGTCAACCTCTATGCTTGTCGGAATACCGGATAATCCCGAAAGCGCGTAACTCTGTACTTTTGAAATCATTTTATCCCCCACAACAACCGCTTAAACCTGTAATTTTAAAACATTATATAATATTTGAAAAAAAATGTAAACTTTTTTGTATTAAAAAAAGAACTTACCTCAAAATTCGGTAAGTTCTTTCCGTCTTAAAAAGATTATTTTGCCGTTTCTTTGACCTTAGCAGCTTTACCCGTTCTACCTCTCAAGTAATACAGTTTAGCCCTGCGGACTTTTCCGCGTCTTACGACCTGAATATCGGCAACTTTCGGTGAATGGATGGGGAAAGTTTTCTCCACGCCAACGCCAAAAGACAGACGTCTTACCGTAAACGTTTCGGAAATACCGCCGTGTTTTCTGGCGATAACGACGCCTTCGAAAGCCTGTAACCTTTCCCTGTCGCCTTCGATAACCTTTACCATTACTTTAACGGTATCGCCGACGTTGAATTCGGGAACGGAGGTCTTCAGATTTTCCTGATTGATGGAATCTATTATTTTACTCATTTGCTTAATCCTCCTATAAACTAAACGTTCGTTGAAAAATCAAGAGGAACGTCCGTAAGCCATAATACTATACCACATTTTTGCTATGTTGGCAAGCGTTTTTAACCACAAAATGCGTTTATTATATGATTTATTTCGCCGTTTTCTATCTCTATCACGTCAAATCTCGCAGGCGAATCCGTCTTTCCCTCTTTTGAAAGATAAAACGCCGCGGATTTTAAATACCTCTCGCGCTTCTTTGCGTCAACGGCTTCCGCCGGCGCGCCAAACGTTTCCGTACTACGCGTTTTAACTTCCACGAATACCGTAAATTCGCCGTCCTGCGCCACTATATCCATTTCTCCGAACGGCGTCTTACAGTTCGTCTGAAGTATTTTATATCCGTTTTTTTTGAGAAATTCGGCAGCGGTCTTTTCGCCTACTCTTCCCAGAAGTTTTTTATAAAAGTTCTTCTGTGTAAACTGCAAGGTCCAAACTCCTTTATTCTCTCGATATGCTCTTTCGTGCCGTATCCCTTATGTTTTTCAAAACCATATACCGGATATTCCTTCGCGTAATTTTTCATAAGATTATCCCTGTATACTTTGGCTACGATAGACGCGCAACCTATAGTATAACTGAGGTTATCGCCTTTAATTATATACTTTACCGGTATCGGAAGACCTGTGTCCGGGCCGTCAACCATAATAACGTCGGGCTTTACTCTCAATCCTTCCACCGCCGCGGTCATACATTTTTTTACGGCTCTCAAAATATTGATCTCGTCAATTTCTTCTGCGGGAATCTCGCAAATAGATAGCGCAACCGCTTTTTCGCGTATCAATTTGTCGAGTTTTTCGCGCTTACTCTCCGAAAGTTTTTTACTGTCCTTAACACCCTCTATCAAGTCGTTTTCGGGCATTATAACGGCGCAGCATACGACGGGGCCTGCAAGCGGCCCTCTCCCCACTTCGTCGACGCCACATACGTTATTCTTGCCACAATCCCAATATTGTCTTTCGTAAAACAGATTATCCATAACTATTCCAGAATTATTTTGCCTATCCTGCCCTTTCGGAAATCGTCTATTATTGCCGCCGAGCAGCGAGCATAGTCGTAATTCCCTCCGCGAATTATAAATCCCCTTCTTTCGCATATCCCGTCGAAAATTTCGGCAACGCTCTTCGAAACGTCCGTTCCGTATCTTTCCGAAAGCAATTCGGGATATTTTCCTTTTAGTTCTTTAATAAGTTCCGCGGCTATATCTTCAAATTCGAGGTTGGCGTCGTTCATACAACCTATATACGCCAAATGTCTCGCATAAACCTGATCTTCAAAATAGGGGGGCATAGTTCCCGGGGTGTCTAAAAGTTCCAGGTCTTTAAGCCTTACCCATTGTTTTCCACGCGTTACGCCCGCCTTGTTGCCCGTAACCGTTCTTTTTCCGCCGCAAAGCGCGTTGATGACCGTTGACTTTCCGGTGTTCGGAATCCCTGCGACCATAATTCTCAGCGGCGCGAAAAAACCTTTCCTTTTATTGCGCTCGGATTTTTCTTTTAACAGGTCGAATATCCCGTCGTACAGCGAATCCACGGCTTTTTTATCAAATGCGGAAACCGCTATGCACTTTTTATTTTCCGACTTGAAATTCGCAATCACCCTTTTTGCGTCGCTAACCGTGATAAGGTCGCTCTTATTCAGCACGTAAAGTATCTTTTTGTTTGCAAAAAGCCCGTCGAGTTTCGGGTTTATAGAAGCGTAAGGCGCGCGCGCGTCCAGAATCATTATAATCCCGTCCACCGCTTTTACGTTTTCCTGCATCATTCTGAAAGCCGCGGTCATATGCCCCGGATACCATTGTAAATGTTGCATAATCAACCTCTTTTCAACAGATCGGGACGGTTTTTACGGGTTATCTCTTCCGCCCGAGCCTTGCGCCACTTGTCTATTTCTCCGTGATTTCCCGAAAGCAAAACTTCCGGAACGGTTTGTCCCATAAATTCTCTCGGTTTAGTATAATGCGGATATTCCAAAAGTCCGCCCGTAAAACTTTCTTCGGTCAAAGACTCCCCGTTAATCACGCCGTCGACGTGCCTTAAAACCGCGTCTATAACCGCCATAGCCGGTATTTCGCCGCCGGTAAGGACAAAATCGCCTATAGACAACTCTTCGTCTATGAAAAGATCTATGACGCGTTGATCCACGCCTTCGTAATGTCCGCAAAGGAACAAAAGATTGTCGAGTTCCGCATACTCTTTCACGATTCCCTGATTAAAAACTCTGCCTTTCGGTGAAAGATATATTCTCCTTGCCTTATGCAAAGGGTCGACCGCGTTTATCGCCGAAGCTATAGGCTGCGCCATCATGACCATGCCTGCGCCGCCGCCGAAAGGCGTATCGTCGCACTTTTTATGTTTATCCGCGGTATATTCCCTTATATCCGTAACCTTAATTTCCACTTTTCCGTCCGCAACTGCGCGACCTATGATACTTGAAAACAGCGGACTCATCATCTCCGGAAAAAGCGTAAGAACGTCAATCTTCATATAAAGCTACCTCCGAAAGCCTCTTTTTATGCAAAACCAAGGTTTTGCTTTCCGCGTCGAAAGAAGATAAAAGGTCTTTTAAGAACGGAAAGGAAAGTTTTTTACCGTTGTCGCAAAGCACCGTAAAAACGTCGGTCTTTGCAGGCGTTACCGATAAAACCTCGCCTAATTTTGCGCCGTCGTCGGTCAACACCCTGCTTCCTAAAATATCGGAAACGTAAAAGGAAAATTCCCCGAGAGGCTCTTCGTCGCTACGGCTTATTTCCACGTATTTTCCGCGTAAGGTTTCCGCGAAATTTCTGTCGGTAACTTCGTGCAACGCCAAAATGACCGTATCCGCCGCTATTTTCGCGGAAGATACGGTGTATGCTTTGCCGTCTATAACTACTTTTTTAATGCGCTTGAATTTGTTAGTGTCGTCGGTAAGGGAAAAAACTTTGACTTCCCCTTTTATGCCGTGCGGCTTACCGATAAGACCTATCCTGAAATATTCCTGCATTATACCTGAAAAACGGGGAAATTAATTTTCCCCGCGTTCCTTTATTTCCAAAACGTATTTTTTGTTTTCTTTGATCGAACCGGCGCGTACCAATGTGCGAAGCGCTTTGGCGATCTTTCCCTGTTTGCCGATGACCTTACCCATATCTTCGGGCGCCAACGTTACCGTTACGGTAACGTTCCTGCCGTTGTCTTCCACGTCGTAAACGATTTCTTCAGGATGCTCGGCAAAAGTACCTATAACGAATTTTATAAGTTCTGTCATAATATCCCTCTTTATCTAAAATTTATTTTTTAGATTTGCGGACTTTCGTTTTGGACGGCGACAATTTCGTGGGTTTTTCTATAACGCCCTCGTTGATAAGAATATTCTTTACCGTTGCGGTCGGCTGAACGCCTTTTTTCAACCAATCTTGCGCCTTCTCTTTATCGATGACTATTTCCGCCGGATTTTTAATGGGATTGTAGTATCCTATTTTGTCCACGTAAGCCCCGTCGCGCGCATTTCTGCTGTCCGTAATTACGATGCGGTAAAAAGGTGATTTTTTATCGCCCATTCTCGTAAGTCTCATTTTAACTGCCATTGTTGTTTCTCCTTTTTTTAAAATCTGAAATTTTTATTGTTTTTCATTTGTTTCATCATTTGTTTTGTCTGTTCAAACTGTTTTAATACGCGGTTTACTTCTTGCACGTCCGTTCCGCTTCCTTTTGCGATGCGCTGCTTTCTCGAAGAGTTTATAATCGCGGGATTCTGACGTTCTTTCAAAGTCATAGACTGGATTATAGCTTTCATTCGAACAATTTTGTTCTCGTCAATATCCTCTTCTCTTATCTTAACTTTACCCATCGCGCCGCCAAATCCCGGCAACATACTGAGAACGTCTTTAAGTCCGCCCATTTTTTTCATCGTCTCGAACTGCGTCAAATAGTCGTCGAGCGTAAAAGAATTTTCGCGGAACTTCTTCTCCATTTTTTTGGCTTCTTCTTCGGTAACCGCCTCCTGAGCCTTCTCTATCAAAGTGAGAACGTCGCCCATACCGAGAATCCTGTTCGCCATACGGTCGGGATAGAAGGGTTCCAAGTCGCCGAGTTTCTCGCCTACCGAACAGAATTTAACGGGCTTACCGGTAACCGCGCGTATGGAAAGCGTCGCGCCGCCGCGAGTATCTCCGTCAAGCTTAGTAAGAACCAGACCGGTAACTTCCAGCCTTTTGTTGAAAGTATCCGCAACTTCAACCGCCACCTGCCCCGTCATAGCGTCTAAAACTAAAAGTATCTCGGACGGATTGACAGCCGCCTTGATGTCTTCAAGTTCGCGCATAAGGTTTTCGTCTATCTGAAGTCTTCCGGCAGTATCGATTATTACCGTGTCGTAACCGTAAGCTTTTGCGTATTCCACGCCTTCTTTGGCAATTTTAACGGGATTTCCCTGACCTTTTTCAAACACCTGACAGCCGGACTTTTCTCCGACGATCTTCAGTTGATTTATAGCCGCCGGTCTATAAACGTCGCAAGCGACGAACAGAGGCTTCTTGTTCTGCTTTTTAAGGTACAGTCCGAGCTTTCCGACCAACGTGGTTTTGCCGGCGCCCTGAAGCCCTGCCATCATTATCACGGTCGGCGGATTAGAACTTACGACAAGTTTACTGTTTTCCTTGCCCATAAGCTCCACTAATTCTTCGTTAACGATTTTTATGACTTGTTGGGTAGGACTTAAACTCTTTAAAATTTCCTGACCTACCGCGCGCTCCGAAACTCTATTCACAAAGTCTTTAACGACGTTTATGTTTACGTCGGCTTCCAACAGCGCGATGCGCACCTCGCGCATCGCGGTCTTTATCTCAAGTTCCGTGAGTTTACCGCGCTTTGTGAGTTTGCTGAATATATGATTTAATTTTTCAGAAAGTCCGGAAAATAACGCCATTATTCTTCTAAAATACCCTTTATTTCGGCGCGCAGACTTTCGTTCAGCCCGTCTATCGCCAAAATCCTTTCAACTTTTCCCTTAAGCCCCAAAATCCTTTCGTACTCCGCGAGTTTATCTTTAACCTTTTTAACGACGTCGTACACGCTTTGCCTTTTCATATCGAATTCTTCCCCCGTCTCCGCCAAAGACAAATCGAGAAAATAATGGGAATAAAATATATTCCGCTGGGTCTCCGTAAGCAATCCCTTATATAAATCGAATAATTCTATATAATAAAAATCGTCCATAAGATTACCGTTAAAAGGGGTGCAAGGTAATTTTACCTTGCACCCTGTTATTATAGTCAATTCAAAACCTATTGTCAAGCGTTTTTTATAAATTTATTCGAGACCGTGCGCCTTTCTTTTTAGTCTGGTCTCCGTATCTAAAGTTTTTTTACGGATTCGCACGTTTTGAGGGGTAATTTCGAGAAGTTCGTCATCGTTTATAAATTCCATCGCCTCTTCTAAACTCATAATCTTCGGCGTTTCCAGTCTTAAAGCGTCGTCAGACCCTGAAGCCCTCGTATTGGTAAGGTGCTTTTTCTTGCAAACGTTTACGACGATATCTTCGTTTTTCGGAGATACGCCTACGACCATGCCCTCGTAAACTTTTTCCCCTGCGCCGATGAAAAGTTGTCCCCTCCCCTGCGCGTTGAAAAGCCCGTACGTTACCGCTTCTCCCGTTTCGAACGCAACGAGCGATCCGGTGTTTCTTCTTTCTATATCGCCTTTATATTCTTCGTAGCCCCAAAAGATGGTGTTGAATACGCCTTCGCCGCGCGTCTCGGTCAAAAACTGGCTTTTATAACCGAAAAGCCCCCTCGCCGGAACTTTGAATTCCAGCCTTATACGGCTGCCTACGTTTTCCATCTGTAAAAGTTCGCCTTTCCTTACGCCCATACCCGAAAATACGGAACCGGTCTTATCTTCCGGAACGTCTACGACGAGTTTTTCCATAGGTTCTTTCAGTACGCCGTTCTCCGTCTTATACATAACTTTCGGCGCGCCGACCTGAAATTCGTAACCTGCTCTCCGCATGGTTTCTATCAGAATCGACAGGTGCATTTCTCCCCTGCCGCATACCCTGTAAGAATCTGCGGAATCCGTCTCTTCCACCCTTAAAGAGACGTCTTTCAACATTTCGCGGAACAGCCTGTCCCGTAAATGCCTCGTCGTAACGAATTTGCCTTCTTTGCCGGCGAACGGACTGTCGTTTACCGAAAACGTCATCTCTACTGTCGGCTCGGATATCTTGACAAAAGATACCGGTTCTACTTTCAGCGGCGAACAAACGGTGTCGCCTATCGAAATATTTTCAAGACCGCCTATACATACAATATTTAGCGGAATCTACCGGAACACGATTTAAGCCCTCTATCTGGAATATGCTGACGAGTTTACCTTTGACTTCCTTTCCGCTGACGTTATAATTGCAGGTTTCTACTTCCTGATTTACCGACATTTTGCCGCGCTCTATTCTGCCTATACCTATACGACCCACGTAATCGTTATAGTCGATGGAGGAAATAAGCATCTGAAGCGGCCCGTCCTCGTCAACTTCCTGCGGTTCAAAATAATTTATTATCGCGTCAAAAAGCGGTTTAAGATCCGTCCCCGTCTCGTTACAATCGGTCGTTGCGGTGCCGTTTCTGCCCGAACAGAATATTATAGGGCTGTCGATTTGTTCGTCGTTCGCGTTAAGATCGAATAAAAGTTCCAAAATCTCGTCCTGAACTTCTGAAAGCCTTGCGTCCGGACGGTCTATCTTATTCACCACTATTATCAGCTTGTGGTTTAGTTCCAAAGCTTTTTGCATAACGAATCTCGTCTGCGGCATAGGTCCTTCGCAAGCGTCTACTAAAACGAGCACGCCGTTTACCATTTTAAGCACGCGCTCTACTTCACCGCCGAAATCGGCGTGTCCGGGAGTGTCTACTATATTTATTTTGACGCCTTCGTAAAATACCGAAGTGTTTTTTGCAAGTATAGTTATTCCTCTTTCTCTTTCCAGGTCTCCGGAATCCATTACTCTGTCCGCCACTTCCTGGTTAGCCCTGAATATGCCGCCCTGTTTTAACATCTCGTTGACAAGCGTCGTCTTGCCGTGGTCAACGTGGGCGATGATGGCAACGTTTCTTACGTCTGTTCTTTTCACAACCAAATTTCCTTTAGCTTTTATTTCATTTTCCCGTCTATAAACGAAAGCGCGACAAGGGTTTTCGCGTCTTTTATCTCTCCCCTTTCACGCATTTCGAAAATTTTTTCTTTATCGACGAATTCGGCTCTCAAAAATTCATCTTCGTCGAGATTCGTCCGCGTTTTTTTAAGTCCTTCCGCGCGGAAAATATATATTTTTTCCTGCGTGTAACCGGGCGAAGGATAAACGGTAATCAAGTGCGTCATTTTTTCCGCGCAAAAACCCGTCTCTTCTTCAAGTTCCCTGAAAGCCGTGTTTACGGGCGGCTCGCCTTTTTCGAGTTTTCCTGCCGGTATCTCCCAAAGCTCTTCTTTATAAGCGTAGCGGAATTGCTTAACTAAAAGAATCTTGCCGTCTTTTTCGCAAAGAATTGCGGCGCCGCCGCCGTGTTCCACTATCTCTCTATAAGAAGTTTTCCCGTCCGGAAGTTCCACTTCGTCTTTCTTTAAGTTTAATATTTTACCTTTATAGACGTAATTTTCCCGTATCGTCTTTTCTTCAAATTCCATTGTAAACGTCCGCTAAATATCCGTTTATTTTTTTGAGCTTTCCGATAAACAGAAGTTTTCTGCTTTTTGCGAGATATTTATACGCGAGATAGGCGTAAGTCAAAGCGGCTTTATCCTCTCCCGAAAGCGCGTTCGCAAAAGCGTCTATTATCAATAACGCTTCTTCTTTATCGTCGTCGCTGAGCCTACTTTCCTTTACTCTCGTTTTATCTTCGAGAAGAATATCTTTTATGGCTTTAAGGCTTTGACCGTAAGCTTTTTCGGAAATTTCTTTTTCTTTTTTTTGCCGTTCTTCCTCGTCTTTTCTTTCCCTTTCCTGTCTTTCTTCCTCTTCGATCACGGCTTCTACGGGATCCTGAAGTTTACCTTCTATAACGCTTTCCATAATTACCTTTACGGAATTTTTGAAAGGCTTTATCATTGAATTTTTGAACGCGGCGTAACCTAAAGAAAAACTCCCGTCCTCATAGAAATACTTGCTTATAAACTCGGCGAAATCTATTCTCCTCGAATCTATATCCAAAAGAATATTAAAAATAAACGCGAGAAGTTCTCTTGAAGAAGACGGCAAAATAAATTCTCCCTTGTTATCGGATAAATATTTGCTTTTAACGAGATATTTTTTTTGCGCTTCTTTATAATCGAATCCCGTAAGACAGTTCTTAAAAATCGCCACCAACGTATCCGAAGCGGCTATCGCTTTAAGAAGTCCGACTATCTTAATATCGGCGATTATATATTTACTGTCGATAAGTTCGTCCGCCTTCGACAAAAACAAATCCAATTCTTTTCTTCTGTCCATTTTTCCTCCGAAAAACGCATCGCTTAAATACTTTGCTAAAAATCTTTGCAAGCGAGTTTTCTCGAATTTATTATATCATATAAATTCGACTTTGATAAACATTTTTTACGCCTAATTTGTAAAAATTATCAAAAGTCCTTTACAAAGTTTTATTTTGTGATATAATTATCGGGAAGAAGTATTTTTGATTTTACGAAATGGGGAAAAACGTAATGCAGGTAAAGGGCGATTCTTCCTTAAATAAATTAATATTATTGTTCGTTTTCGACAAGATGGAAGTACCTCTATCGGAAAACACGGTGCTGGATATGTGCTGTTCTTCCAACAACTGGCTGGCGTATATGGACTGTCAGCCCATTTTAAACCAACTTCTGGAATGCGGCTGGATATATAACATTGCAGAAGCGGAAGAACCTCTTTACACCATAACGACCGACGGAAGAATCTGTCTCGCCAACTTTTTTATAAATATCCCGGCTTCTACGAGGGAAGAAATTTCATTATTTATAAAAAATAACCGTAACCGTTACAGAAGAAAACAGGAGTGCGTTGCCGACTACTTTATGAATAAGGACGGCACTTACACCGTTTCGCTTAAGATTATAGAACCGGTGCAACCCGTACTCGAATTAAAAATCGTAGTTCCCAACCGTCAGATTGCAAAAGATATTTATAAAAAATGGGGAGAAAAAGCGGCGGATACATACAGAAATATTTATGAAGGACTGGTAGACTGATGCAAAGATACAAAACATGCGGCACTTGTTCGAGAGAAATAGAATTTAACGTAAGCGATGACGGACGCGTGGAAAACGTTCGTTTTATAGGCGGTTGCGTAGGTAACACGCAGGCTGTAGCGAGGCTCGTTGAAGGCAGATCCGCGGAAGAAGTTATTTCCCTGCTTAAAGGTATACAATGCAGAAACGGCACGAGCTGCGGCGACCAACTAGCCAAAGCGCTCGAACAATACGTCCGAAAATAATCTAAAATCGACTGTTAAAAACACCGCAAAATCTGAAATTTTACAGATTTTGCGGTGTTTTTTAATAAATATTTTTTTATTGTTTTTTTGCCCTAATAATTACACGCCCCAAATAAGCCAGCAGAAAACGTATCCGCCCGTAACCGCTATAAGAGTGAAGGGAATACCGATTTTAAAGAAATCGGAGTTTTTAACCTTCTCGCCTTCTTTAATTAGGATACCTATACCAACGACGTTCGCTTGCGCGCCGACGGGGGTAAGATTTCCGCCCAAAGTCGCGCCGCACAACATACCGAAATAGAAAAGATACGGCGAAACGCCCGTAAACCCGGAGGCAAGCCCTTTTATGACCGGAAGCATTGTCGCAACGTACGGGATATTGTCTATAAACGCGGAAAACAACATCGACCCGAAAACTATTACCGTATATAATAAGAAAACGTTAACGTTGCCGAGTTTTACGAATAATTGACTGATGTCGTCTATTATTCCGACTCTTTCCACCGCGGATATAAGCATAAATAAAAACATCAGGAATAAAACCGTATTATAGTCTATGTCCTTTAGCGCCGCCTTCACCGAATCTGCTTTTTCTGTTATGGCGGAAGCAATGAGTCCTATTACTCCCACGGAAATACAGATAAGCCCGTTAGTTAAGGCAATTTTTTCAGGAATAAAAGAAAATATTACCATAAGAAGCACGGTTAAAAGCAAAAGCACGGTCGGTATAACGCTTGACACCTTGACTGTTTCCGGAACGTATTCGAGTTTTTTATTGTATTTGAAAAAAATAAATATAAGCACGGGCACGGTAAGAAGCGCGCCGATCTCTACCGCCCAGAATATGGAAAACTTTCCGTCTAAAAAGAAAAAGTCGAAGAAAGACATATCCGCATAACTTCCGAGCATTACGCTGGTAGTGTCCCCGACCAGCGTTGCCGCGCCCTGAAGATTTGAAGACACGGCTATACTTATTACAACCGGAATAGGCGAAACGCCCGTCTTTCTCGCAGCGGCTATACCTATCGGCGCAAGCATCAAAAGCGTTGCAACGTTGTCTATAAATGCGGAGATTACGCCGCTTAAAACCGCTAAAAAGACGAACGCAGTAAGCGTGTTAGGCATTTTAACTATAAGTTTGTCCGCGATATATTCAGGCATTTTCGAACGGTTAAAAAGCGAAACCGTTATCATAAATCCTACGAGCATTAAAACGACGTTAAAATCTATGGAAGTCAGCCAGAATTTAAAGTCGGTAAGTCCGAATCCGCTTAAAACCGCTACCGTTATCGCCGCCGCCACGCCGCAGACAATCGCCTTATATTTCGGCATTGCCACTATTAAGACGTAAGCGATAATAAAAATTGTTAAAACGAAAATCTTCATAAAATAATTCTTCCCCGGTATTAAATAAAAAGACTCCTACCGTAAAAAACGGTAAAAGTCTTGTTAAAACCAAAAGGTTCCGCGCCGCCGGATAATAATATCGTCCTGACGACGACGCGTACGCGGTGTGCCGCGCTAACTACTCCCTTTTACAAAAACCTATTTTATCTAATTCCCAAAGCGTCGTAAGTGGCGTTGAGAGATTTGATTTTTTCGTCGAGCAAAGACTTTTCTTCGTCGGTAATCGAAAGTTCAACTACCTTTTTAAGTCCGGATCCGCCTACAATACAGGGAACACCCATACAGAGATCTTTCGCGCCGTATTCGCCGTTTAAATAAGTAGATAACGGCAAAAGCGTTTCCGTGTCCGAAAGAAGCGCGCGTATAAGCTGCATAACCGAAGCCGCAATCGCATAGTAGGTTGCGCCTTTCGCCTTAATTACCATTGATCCCGATTTTACCATATCGGTATAAATTTCGTCAAATTCCTTTTCAAGCTCGCTTTCGTTCACCCCGAGGAATTTTTTAGCGTAATCCTTTATAGGAAGTCCTGCGATAGAGCAAAGACTCCAGGGCGACATACAAGCGTCTCCGTGTTCTCCGAGAACGTAAGCCGTAACGTTATGAGCGTCTATCTTACAATAATCGGCGACGTATTTGATAAGTCTGTTGGAATCGAGAAGAGTTCCCGTACCGATGACCTGATTTACCGGAAGTCCCGTGCATTTTATCGTGGCGTACGTCAAAACGTCAACTGGATTGCTGACTATAACGTATAAAGCGTCCGGCGCAATCTTAGCGACGTCCGGCATTACCGAAGTAAGTATACCCACGTTGACTTTTGCGAGGTCGAGCCTCGTCTGATCGGGTTTTCTGCCTATTCCGAAAGTAACAACCACAATATCCGAGCCTTTTACGTCGGCGTATTCTCCGCACCAAACTTTGACGGAAGGCACGCACGCCGCGCATTGGGAAAGATCAAGAGCCTCGCCTTCTGCCTTAACCTTGTTAACGTCTACCAAAACAATTTCCGAACACAACCCCGAAAGCGTCAATGAATAAGCTATTGTAGCCCCTACGTTACCGGTCCCGAGAATAGCGATCTTCCTCTTTTTCTGTACCATTTTGCTAACTCTCTCCTATTATAAAGCTAACTATATTGTAAAACAAAGAATAAATTTTGACAAACGTTTTTTACTATTTTTTTAAATTTTCGGGAAAAAAATTTTTTTTACGACAAAATACACGTCTCCGGCGCCGATAACGGCTATTTCGTCATAGTCGCGAACCGCCGCGTCTATTCTTTTTTTAAGTGTTTTTTCGTCGTCCGCATAAAAGCAATCGCGATTATAAACTTTTTTAAGCGAACGGTAAAGCGTTTTTCCGTCGCCTGAAAAGTCAAACTTTTCTCTTGCGGCATAAGTCTTATAAATCAGAACGCCGTCGGCGTCGGATAATACCTTAACGAATTCGTTAAACAAATAAGAAGTTCTCGAATACGTGTGCGGTTGAAATAAGCAAAGCGTTTTTTTGCCGTCTTTTTTGCGTTCTTTTAACGTTGCCGCGATCTCCGTCGGATGATGCGCGTAATCGGCTGTAAATTTTGAACCGCGATATTCTCCCAAAAACTCGTTTCTTCTCTTTACACCGGAAAAATTCAGTAAGCCTTCTTTCACGAATTTAAAAGGAACTTTCAGAATATCCGCCACGGCAATC
Organism: uncultured Clostridia bacterium; assembly: GCA_905235765.1. GTDB lineage: Bacteria > Bacillota > Clostridia > Christensenellales > Borkfalkiaceae > UBA1259. Next base: position 2,724 of record CAJOMM010000020.1, on the reverse strand, counting down.
GCGGCAAGCGCGTTGTAGACGTTGTGTTCGCCTACGGCATTTACCGTGATTCTATCTTTCCTCTTACCGTAAACGTAAAGTGTAAAACGCAATCGGTTATCGCTTAAACTTACCCTTTCGGCGCGGTAAACGGCAGGGCTTTTCACTCCGAAAGTTACTGCGCTCAACGGATTTAAATTTTTCGAGTTAACGTCGTCGGCGTTTATAACGGCTAAAGAATTTTTGACAAATTCCGAAAAGGCTTCCGTTTCTTTATTTAGGTCGCCGTAACAATCGAGATGATCGTTATCGATATTGAGAACTACGGCGACATTCGGTTTAAGGTCCAAAAAATTTTTCTTGTATTCGCAGGCTTCCGCCACGGCGACGGCGGTTTTGCCGGAACGGAAATTCCCGAAAAGATTGCTTTCTCCGCCCAAAAACACGGTCGGATCCGCCCCCGCTCTTATCAGTATTTCGGATATCATCGCGGTTGAAGTAGTCTTGCCGTGGCTTCCCGACACGCACACCGAACGATCGAATTCCGAAAGAACGGCGCCCAAAAGTTCGCTGCGCTTAAAAGTCGGAATAGACAGTTCTTTCGCTTTTAAAAGTTCGGGGTCGCCTTCCGCTATGGCGGAAGTATAAATTACCGCGGTCTTGTCTTTAAGAACGGTCGGGTCGTGCCCTATTGTTACCTTGACTCCGAGACGGGAAAGTTTTTCGGTTTCAGAAGAGCATTCTCTGTCGCTTCCGGAAACCTTTACTCCTTTGACGAGAAGGTATTTTGCAAGTCCGCTCATCGAAACGCCGCCCACACCTATAAAGTGCGGACGGAAATTTTTTAAACAAAAATCCTTAATTTTCATATTATATACTATGAAAACGGCCGAGAAAGTGTAAATCGAACGTAAAATTTTCACAAAAATTCAAAAAAAAAGAAAAAAATTAAAAAACGACTTGAAATCGCCGTTTTAATATGTTATTATTACAGTAATATATACGTTACCGATAAAATCGGTATACTGAAGGAAGGTTATATGATGAAAATTACCGACGTAAGAGTAAGGCTTGTAAAAAAAGACGACAGCAAACTTAAAGCAGTGGCTTCCGTTACCTTTGACGATTGTTTCGTAGTTCACGACATTAAAGTCATAAGCGGTAACGAGGGTTACTTTATCGCTATGCCCAGCAAAAAAACAAACGAGGGCGAATTCCGCGATATCGCACACCCAATTAAGACCGAAACGCGCGAAGAACTTATTAAATCCGTTCTTGCCGCGTTTGAAGAAGAGTCTCTTAAACCGCAAGACTAAATTATTTTTAAATCTTCCGGAAATCTCTTGCTTTTAAAATCGTAAAGCACCGTTTGCTTATACGGTGCTTTTTTATGCTCTTTTTACAGTTATATTTCTTTTATGTACGTCTGACGCCTTTTTATTACTTCGGCCTCCGCGAATTTCCATTGCGCCTGAATATTGTAATTTGTTTCGAGCATCGGGTTGGATTCCAAATGCGAGATTTTGTCCGCCACTATGTTTTTCAGTATTCTCGCTATAACTATGGAATTTATGCCGGTATTCTTATATTTCGGATGGACTGCGATAAGCGCCATTTCCAACTCTTTTGGTTTTTTCATCGATTTTAACACGTCGATAAACCCGAACGGAAGCAATCTGCCTTTGTTTTTTATAAGCGCATCCGCAATAGACGGCAAAACGATACCGAACGCCGCTATCCGTCCGTCGTCGTCCGCAAGCATACTTATATATCTTTTGTTGACGATAGTCGCGAATTGTTTTAATACGTTATCCTGCGCCTTGCCTTCTATCGGAACGTATCCGTCCAAATGCCCGTAAGCAAGGTTAAGCGTGTCAAAAAACGCCGACCCGTAATTTTTTAAGATTTTACCGACAGACAAATCGTCGGCAAGTTCTTTCACCTTTAACTTTTCCTTTAATTTTTCGCAAATATTTATAATACGGTCGTGCGGAGTATTCGGAATAACGAACTCCTTTTCCAGCCATTTGGACTCGTCTTCAAAGCCTAACTTTTTCATATTTTCGCTGAAATATGGGAAATAGTAGTTGGTGGAATAGGTGCTTCTCTTGTCAAATCCGTAAGTCAACATACCTTCCCTATCGGTATCATTGAACCCCCAAGGCCCGTGCATTATGCGCATGCCGTACTCTTTTCCGAAATCACTGACGGCGGAAAGAAGCGCTTTGAACACGTCTAAATCGTCTATCGCTTCAAATCTTGAAAAACGTATGTAATTTTTGCCCGTTTTCTGATTATAAGCGTTGTTAATAAGCCCTGCTATTCTTCCGACGACAACCCCGTCTTTATAACACAGAAACCCTTTTACAACGTTGTTTTTAAGGTTGAAATTCTTTTTGGAATTAAAGGTATTCAGTTCGTCCGAATATAAAGAAGGAACGTAATAGGGGCAATCTTTATATAATTTTAACGGAAATTTAGCGAACGTTTTTAAGTCTTTTTTGGTTTTAACTTCTCTGATTTCTATCATTTTTCCACCTTTTAAAAAGTGAATACGATATAAATTATACTACTCACCGAAAATAAACGCAACCGATTTTTAAAATTAAAACTCAGATAAGCGTCAAGTTTACACTAAAACATTGACAGAAAAATAAAATAATGTTAATATATTACAAAGCGCCTTTTGTTTAATTTTTAAAGGAGAAAACTTATGAAAAAAAGATTAACCTTGGCAATATTAAC
>CAJOMM010000019.1 GCA_905235765.1 uncultured Clostridia bacterium | reverse complement strand
ACTTTGGTTGCGGCAATATTCGGTTCCGTATATTTTATATTTGCCGGTCTTTTGACGGTGATTGCGTTGATATCCGCTTCGTGCGTTTCGCTTATCGGCTCGCCGTTTTTCTTTAACGCATTGAGAAAGAAATAATTTTAAGCGTTAAAAACTTATCGAATTTTAAGGCGGACGCAGTTCCGCCTTATATTTTATAAAGGATTATTATGATAGTAAAGTACGGGAAAACCCTTTCCGCCGAGGAGGTCTCGGTCGCAAACGAAATTTCCGAAACTTGCGGAGTCTCTTTTGACGTCGCAAGGCTTTTACTTTACAGAAATATAAACACCGTAAAGGCGGCGGAAAGGTTTCTGTCTCCTTCAAAAAAGTGGTTTTACGACCCGTTTTCCATGTCGGGGATGAGAGAGGCTGTGGAAAGATTGTTTTCCGCGCGGATAAAAGACGAAACGGTTCTCGTTTTCGGCGATTACGACGCGGACGGCATTTGCGCCGCAACCGTGCTTTCCGGCTGCTTAAAAGAATTCGGACTGAACGTTGTAAGCGTTGTTCCGGAGCGTGAGAACGGATACGGTCTTAATCTTGAAATAATAGACGCCGTAAGAGAAGAGAGCGTAAAATTGACCTTATAGTTACGGTAGACTGCGGCATATCCGATAGGGAGAAAGTAGAAGAAATAAAGAAAAGATCGATCGACGTAATAGTAACAGATCATCACGAACCGCCTGAAATTCTACCTCTTTGCGTTTGCATAAACCCGAAAATCGAGGGGCAGGAATATCCTTTCAACGGGCTTTGCGGCGCAGGAGTGGCGTATAAATTGGGCTATGCGCTTATAGGTGAAAAAGCCGACGAATTTTTAGACCTCGTAGCGACCGCCACGGTTGCCGACAGTATGGACCTTATAGACGAAAACAGGGATATTGTGTCGGAAGGACTCAAACTGATGAATGGTGCCAAAAAGAGGACGGCGCTTAAATATCTTTTGGGGGATAGCGGAAAGGAAGTAACGTCCCAGTCTTTGGCTTATATAGTCGCGCCGAGGATCAACGCCGGCGGCAGACAGGGGGACGCGTCCTGCGCGCTTAAACTTTTCGGCGAGACCGAGCCGAAGAAAATTTACGACTTAGCGGTTAAACTCAACGAATATAATATAGCGAGGCAGAACGATTGCGAGGCGGTTTACGAAGCGGCGAACGCTATTATACGCGAAGAAAGACTGTATAAAGACGACGTTATTCTGGTAAAGGGCGAAAGTTGGCACAGCGGCGTTTTAGGAATAGTGGCGGCAAAACTCTGTGAAAATTACGGGAAACCTGTCGTAGTGTTCGCTAAATTCAAGGATTTTTACAAAGGTTCCGGTAGGAGCGTTGAGGGTATAAACATATTTGAGGCGTTGTCCCAAGTAAAGGGGTATCTTAAAGAATTCGGAGGGCATTCTCAGGCGGTCGGGCTTTCGATACAACCTGAAAATTTTTCTGAATTTAAAGAGGCGTTAAACGGCTATTTCAGGGATAACGTAAAAGGCGCGTCGGGGGAAAAAGAAATTTTCGTCGACTTTAACGCAGACTACCGTATTCCCGTTGAGTTCGCCAAAGAAATAGAAAAACTTGCTCCGTTCGGCGTGGGCAACAGAAGACCGCTATTTTCAACGGAAGTTATAGCGGTAGATCCGAAACCGATAAAATTCGGGTCTCCGCACTATTCGTTTGAAACCGTAGCGTGCGAAATGATGGATTTTAACGGCGAAAGCGACGTTGAACTTTTAGCGTATCAAATACCGAAAACGCTTATTTTCGAGCTGAATTATTCGGTTTTTCGCGGAAAGGAAAGTTTAAAAGGTTATTTGAGAAACGTCTTTTTAGATGAAAAAGAAGCGTACGAGAGCATAATTTCAAAAATTCGCGAGGGTAAAATAAGCGGAGTTTCGTCGTCTCGCGCGGCGTTCGTTTCGGCTTTTAACGTTATAAGAGAAAATGCGAACAAGCCATTTTCAGACCCCGTGAATTTTTATTTTTCGGTCAAGCCGGAGTAAAGCAATTCGTTTTGTGTTTTGCGGTTTTTTCCGAACTCGGATTTTTTACCGTGGAAAACGATAAATTAGCGATTAACGGAGAAGTTAAAAACGATCTGAATAATTCGACGCTGTATCGCGCCGTAAAGGAGAGAGGCTTATGACGGATATTTTGGAAAAACTTAAACTTTATTATTCCGGAAAAGATTTGGTTGTTTTGAACAAAGCCTACGATTTTGCGGAAAAGGCGCACGAAAATCAGAAACGTGCGTCGGGCGAGCCGTATTTTATTCATCCGTGTACGGTTGCCGGAATTCTGGTGGATCTCGGACTTGACGCAGCGACGGTCGCCGCGGCGTTTTTGCACGACGTTATAGAAGATACTCCCGTTTCCGAAGGCGATATAAAAAAGGAGTTCGGCGACGAGGTGTTAGAACTCGTTCTCGGCGTTACAAAGTTAGATAAAATAGAGTTTACGTCTTTTGAAGAGGAACAAGCGGAAAACTTCCGCAAACTGTTCGTGGCGATGGCTAAAGATATAAGGGTCATCATTATAAAACTTGCGGACAGACTTCACAATATGCGTTCTCTCAATTATCTTTCTGTAGAACGTCAGCAGCGTATGGCGAGAGAAACTCTGGAAATTTACGCTCCGCTTGCCGGAAGGCTCGGCATATCTCAGATAAAGTGCGAACTCGAAGATCTGTGCTTAAAATATCTCGAACCGGATTTTTACGAATACCTTTCCACGAACGTCGATGAGCGGGTAAAAGAAAGCTACGGCTTTATAGATCAGGTGGTCGAAGAGCTTAACGTTATGCTAAGCGATTCCAATATCCAGGGCGAGGTTTTCGGGAGAAGAAAACACCTTTACAGCATTTATCGCAAGATGAAGGAAAAGGGTAAAACGTTGGATCAGATTTTCGACGTGGTGGCGATAAGGGTAATAGTGCGTACCGTCGACGAGTGTTACGAGATTTTGGGGAAAATTCACAACAAGTGGAAACCCGTCCCCGGCAGAATCAAAGACTATATCGCGACGCCGAAGCCTAATATGTACAGATCTCTTCACACGACGGTCGTTACCAACTTCGGAAGGGTGTTTGAAATACAGATAAGAACTTACGAAATGAATCACGCCGCCGAATACGGTATCGCCGCGCATTGGAAATATAAAGAAAAGAGAACGGGCGACGATCTCGATTCGCGCCTTTCCTGGATACGAGAAGTAATGGAGTGGCAGGGCGGTCTTAAAGACAGTCGGGAATTTTTAAACTCGCTTAAAGGGGATATTTACAGTTCGGAAGTTCTGGTATTTACGCCTAAAGGGGACGTAATAAGACTGCCTAAAGACGCAACGCCCTTGGATTTTGCGTATAGCATACACTCAGCCGTCGGAAATAAATGCGTCGGGGCTAAAGTTAATTCAAAGATGGTTCCGTTATCGAGCACTCTGCAAGTCGGGGACGTAGTTGAAATCATCACTAACCAAAACTCCAAAGGACCTTCCTGGGACTGGCTTAAGATAGTCAAGAGTTCGGGAGCAAGGGCTAAAATAAAGCAGTTCTTTAAAAAGGAGATGAAAGAGGAAAACGTCAAAACGGGACGCAGTATGCTGGAAGAAGAAGCAAAGCACCGCAGCGTAGTTTTGTCGGATATACTTACCGAAGAATCCTTTTTGGTGTTGTCTGAAAGGATGTCGTTTTCAAGCGAAGAAGAAATGTTTGCGTCGGTAGGCTACGGCGCCGTAACGGCAAGTCAGGTCGTAGTAAAACTTCTCGAATTTTACCGCAAAAACCAACCGAAGGAGCGAATTATAACCGGTATAGGGTATAACAAGCATAACGGCGGCGGCGTTACCGTAAAGGGGCTTTCGGGAATTTTGGTAAGATTTGCCGGGTGTTGCAATCCGGTTCCGGGCGACGATATAACGGGCTTTATTTCCCGTGGACACGGCGTTACCGTACACAGGAAGGACTGTTCCAATTTGAAAGGCATAGAAAATGAACGGCTTATAGAAGTGGCTTGGGCAAATCAGGAAGCCGACGTTTACAACGCCGAAATAAAAGTTGTGGGCGAAGAACAGACGGAAATACTTTTTGCCGTTGCGGCGGCGGTTAAAGAATTGCAATTAGAGATTGTATCCACCAACGGCAGAACGGAAAATAAAACGGGCAGAGTCATCGTCGATTTCAATATTCGGCTTAAAGGAAAGGACGCGCTTGACAGACTGATAAACAAACTCAAACAAGACAAAAAGATAATAGACGTATTCAGGGCAACGGGAAATTGAAACTCTATCATATGACAACGGGGCCGCTTCGCGTTAACGCTTATTTTCTCGTTAACGAAGAGACCGGCAACGCCGTATGTATCGACGGCGGAGAAAGTTATAATAACGTACAAAAAGCGGAATCCGTAAACGGGTTTACCGTAAAAATTCTTATGCTTACGCACGCGCATTTCGATCATTCCGGTTGCGCGAAAGAGCTTCAGGATCGGGGCGTTAAGGTTTATATTTCCGAAAAAGACGCGCCAAAACTCTCAAACGACTTAAACCTCGGCAAGTTTTTCGGCAGAAATTTTAAGACTCTTTCGCCCGATAAAACTCTTCAAGACGGAGAAGAGGTGGATTTCGAAGGCATGAAAATAAAAACGATTTCCACTCCCGGTCATACAGACGGCTCGGTTACGTTTTTGACGGGAGATATGCTTTTTACCGGCGACACCTTGTTTTGCGATTCGGTGGGAAGGACGGACCTTCCCGGCGGCAACAGACAAGACCTTTGCGAGTCGGTTAAAAAATTGTTTTCCTTATCCGGAGACTACAGGGTGTTTCCCGGACACGAAAATTTTACCACGCTTGAAAGAGAGCGAAAATTCAACCGCTTTGCGGAGTTCGAGTGATTATGACGGAAACTAACCTTATAAATCTCAAAAGCGAACTTTCCGATGAAGAGCGCGCGTTTTCCGCTTACGGGTCGTTCGATATAATTCACCGTTATTCGGAAGAAGACGGAAGCGCTGTAAACCTCGTTGTCGCGAACGGTAGAGAATTTGTGTTCAGAGACTCTTTTTACGGCGAAAGTAACGAGCTTCTTAAAAAACGTCTCGTCAAGCGTTACGCTAAATTATCGGTGTATAAGGCTTTAAGAGAGCTTACGGGAAAGGATTTGCCTTGGGGATCTCTTACCGGGGTCAGACCTACTAAACTTGCGTATACTCTTCTCAAAGAACGCGGAGAATTCGCCGACTATTTTAAGCAGTTTCTTTTGGTGAGCGAAGAAAAGACCGCGCTAACTGAAGCGGTTATTCGTACTCAAAAGAGAATATACGAGGAGAATTCGGGCGGTTCGGATTTTTTCGTGTTTATTCCTTTTTGTCCTTCGCGCTGTTCCTATTGTTCGTTTATAAGCCACGACCAGAAATTTGCGCAGAAATATGCCGACGATTACGTAGACGCGCTCGTAAAAGAGATAGAATATTCTTTTAAGTTCGTTAAAAAATTGCGCAGCATATATATCGGCGGCGGCACGCCGGTGGCGCTTTCCGACGAAAATCTCGAAAAAGTGCTTAAAGCTATAGATAAAATAAACGGAGGCGTGGAGTTTACCGTAGAAGCAGGCAGACCTGACGCAATAACGAAAAACAACCTTAATATACTGAAAGCGCACGGCTGTACGAGGATATGCGTAAATCCGCAAACTTTTTCGGACAAGACTCTGAAGGTTATCGGCAGAAACCATACGAGCGAAGATATATTGAGGGCTTACGACCTTGCGAAAGGCAATTTCGCTATAAATATGGATTTGATAGCCGGACTTCCCGGAGAGAACTTTTCGGATTTTGAAGACAGTCTATCTAAAACGCTTTTACTTTATCCTGACGACGTAACCGTGCATACTCTGTGTCTTAAACGCGGATCCAAGTTAAAGGATGATGGGGTATCGGAAAGCGGATCCGACGCTTTTAAAATGGTAAATTTTGCGGAAAGGACTCTCACCTTAAACGGATATTCGCCGTATTATCTTTATCGTCAGAAATATATGTCGGACAATCTGGAAAACGTAGGGTACGGAAGAGACGGCAAGATATGCGTATTCAACGTGGACACGATGGAAGAGTTGTGCGATTGCGTTTCCTGCGGCGCGAACGCCGTCAGCAAGAAGGTGGTTTACGGCGAGGGAAGAATAGAAAGATTCGGCGCGCCTAAAGACGTGAAAACGTATCTGGAAAATTTTTCGCGCGTTTTAGAGAAAAAAGACGAGTTATTCGGCTAAATAAAAAAAATTTTTATAAAACAGTTTACAAAAAAAAATTTTTTTGGTATACTATTTCAGTACTTTGCGCAAGGTTTGCGGATTCTCCACCCATTGCTTTGTGTAAAGCGAATAATTATCCGTATCAGGAGGTAAAATAAAATGGATAAAGAAAGAAAGAACGAGATTATAGCTAAATTCGCCCGTCACGAGGGCGACACCGGTTCCGCAGAAGTGCAAATCGCGCTTTTAACGGAAAGAATCAACCATTTGAACGAGCATCTTGCGGCGAATAAAAACGACAATCACTCACGCCGCGGACTTATGAAAATGGTCGGCGAAAGGAGAAGTCTTTTAAAGTATCTTCAAGGCGTAGATATCGAGAGATACAGAAAGATTATCGCCGATTTGTCGTTGAGAAAATAAAACACGGTGGGGCGGCAGTTTTTTGCCGCCTTTTTTATGATTTCTCGGTGAGTTTTTGAATATTAAATCGCGGCGAGCGGTTCGCCGCTTTCGGTTAATAGAAGAAAGAGAAGAACAGGAGAAAAATTAAAATGACAACAAATTACAGAGAATTCAAAACAACGATCGGCGGAAGAGAAGTCGTTATAGAGACGGGAAAATACGCCGAACAAACTAACGGCGCTTGCGTAGTGCGTTCGGGCGAAACGGCGGTTATGGTTACCGTTTGTATGTCCCCCGAACCGAGAGACGGTATGGACTTTTTCCCGCTTCAAGTAGACTACGACGAGAAGATGTATTCGGTGGGTAAAATCCCCGGCGGCTTTAAGAAAAGAGAGGGAAGAGCAAGCGATAAAGCGATATTGACGTCGAGACTTATCGATAGACCTCTCCGTCCGCTTTTCCCCAAAGGACTGTATAACGACGTAGTAGTTATAGCTCAGGCGCTTTCGGTAGAACCGGACGTACAGCCCGAACCTTTGGCAATGGTCGGAAGTTCCGTCGCTCTTGCGATTTCCGATATTCCGTGGGCAGGTCCGACCGGGTCGGTAGTCGTGGGTATGGTAAACGGCAAATACGTGATTAACCCCGACCTTAAACAGAGGGCGGAGTCGGATATCCACTTGAACCTCGCCGGTACGGAAGACGCTATTCTTATGATAGAAGCCGGCGCGAACGAAGTAACAAACGACGAAATGGTCGGCGCTATAATGTTCGGACATGAAGAGATTAAAAAAATATGTAAATTTATTTCCGAAGAGATTGTTCCGGCGGTAGGTAAACCCAAAAAAGAAATGGAACTTTATCACGTTCCCGAAGAACTCGACGCAGCCGTCAGAGAATTTGCAAGCGCAAAATTAGACCAGGCTTTGGATACTTTCGACAGGGCGGAACGCCAAGCGGGACAGGACAGGGTGGAAAAGGAAACTTTGGAACACTTTGCAAGCATTTATCCTGATTCCGAAAAAGATATTAAAGACAGTTTATATTATCTCACTAAAGAAAAAATCCGCGCTAAAATATTCGATAAAGGCATACGTCCCGACGGCAGGGGGTTAAAAGACGTTCGTCCTATCTGGTGCGAAAGACACGTTCTTCCGAGAGTTCACGGCTCCGCCGTATTTACGAGGGGACAGACGCAGACTTTGACCACTTGTACTTTGGGTATGCTGGACGAAGCGCAGAAATTAGAAGGTTTAGACGAAGAAGAAAGCAAGAGGTATATGCATCAGTACAACTTCCCCGGGTACTGTACCGGAGAAGCGAAGGCGTTAAAATCGCCCGGCAGACGTGAAATAGGACACGGCGCTTTGGCGGAACGCGCGCTTATCCCCGTACTTCCTTCAGAAGAAGAATTCCCCTACGCTATAAGGGTAGTAAACGATATCATGTCGTCAAACGGATCGTCGTCAATGGCGTCGGTTTGCGGTTCCACTATGGCTTTAATGGACGCAGGCGTTCCTATAAAAGCGCCTGTCGCCGGCGTCGCTATGGGACTTATCAAAAATCAGGAAACCGGCGAATTCAGAGTTCTTACCGATATTCAGGGGCTTGAAGATTTCCTCGGCGATATGGACTTTAAGGTTGCAGGCACCAAGAACGGCATCACCGCTATTCAGATGGATATCAAGATCAAGGGTATTTCCGAAGAGATAATGCTCACCGCAATAAATCAGGCTAACGAAGGCAGAGAGTTTATTCTTTCCAAGATGCTCGCTTGCGTTCCCGAAGTCGCGCCGAGCCTTTCTGAATACGCTCCGAAGATAATCTCCTTTGCTATTCCCGTAGACAAGATAGGCGACGTCGTTGGTAAGCAAGGAAAGGTAATAAATAAGATAATAGAAGAGACCGGCGTTAAGATAGACATCGAAGAGGACGGCACCGTCCATATCGCTACTTTCGGCGAGATGGAACAGGCGGAGAGAGCGAAAGCGATAATCCTTTCAATTTCCAAGGATCCGGAAGTTGGCGATATGTTTATATCCGAAGTAGTGAGGATATTGCCGAAAGTCGGTGCGTTCTGCGAATTAGCGCCCGGAAAAGACGGACTTATCCATATTTCCAAAATGAGCGATAAGCGTATAGAATCCGTAGAAGAAGTTTTGAATATAGGCGACAAAGTCAAAGTGGAGATCATCCGCATCGGCGAAAAGGGTATCGACCTTAAACTTCTCGAAAAAATGGAAGGTTAATTTTATCTTTTAATTTGAAGAAAAGCATGAGTCGGTAGGCTCTTGCTTTTTTTTGACAAAAGAACGTCGAGTAATTTTGTTTCTCCTTTAAGCATAGAATATGTTTATCGGAGGCAAAATATGGGTTATAAACGGCGGAGAGTAACATTAATAACGAATTTTGTACTTTTTTTGGGGCTGTTTGCAGTGTTTGCGCTGTCGTTTATACCGGAGACCGCAGTTCCCATTTACGGCGGAGAGGAAATCAAAGCCATCTACGGTGGAAACAGCAAAAGCGGAGTTTCACTTACTTTCAACGTGTACGAAAATAAAGCCGCCGTCGAAAAGATTGTGGAAATTCTGGACGAATATAACGCCAAAGCCACGTTTTTTGTTGGCGGATGCTGGGCAGACGACAACGAAGCCACGCTTTTTAAAATCTTGAAAAGCGGACACGAACTCGGCGGACACGGATATTTCCATAAGGATCACGCCAAACTCGACTACGAAGGCAACAGAGAAGAGATATACCTTACGGGCGTTATGGTGAAGGCGCTTTGCGGTTACGACCTGAAATTATTTGCTCCGCCTTCCGGAAGTTATTCTGACGCCACGTTAAAAGCCGCGGCGAATCTCGGGCAAAAGGTTATAATGTGGACGAAAGACACTATCGATTGGAGAGATAGCGATGAGGCGAAGATTATAAAAAGGGCTACCGATAACCTTAAAGGCGGAGACGTTATTTTAATGCACCCTAAAGACCATACGGTAAAAGCGCTTCCGGAGATACTCAAAAAAATTTACGCCGCAGGATTTACGGCGATAACTGTCGGAGAAAATTTAAACGGTTAGAAATAATTCAATTACGTAAACTACGGAGAAGGGAATTTATGAGTTATATTAAAGAATTTGAAAACGGACTTAAAGCCGTCGTAACGGAAATGCAGGGTTCCTATTCCGTTTCCTGCGGAATTCTTGTAAAGACGGGCAGCATAAACGAAACGGCGGAAGAAAACGGAATTTCGCATTTTATAGAACACACTACGTTTAAGGGGACGGAGAAGCGTTCCGCCTACGAGATATCGGGATTTATAGACGGCATAGGCGCGCAGATCAATGCCTATACATCCAAAGAAATGACTTGTTATTATACGAAATCCACGATAGAACACGTAGAGGATTCTTTGGAAGTTTTGTCAGATATTTTTTTCGACTCCAGATACGACCGCGACGAACTCGCAAGAGAAAAGGGCGTAATAGTCGAAGAGATAAATATGAGCGAAGATACGCCGGAGGACCTTTGTCTTGACTTATTGGCTGAAAGTTTTTACGGAAAAGAAGGTTTGGGAAGACCTATTCTCGGCAGTATAAAAAACGTGCGTTCTTTCACCAAAAAGGACGTATGCGAGTATATGGACAAGTATTATACGGCGGATAACGTCGTAATTTCCGTTGCAGGTAACGTTAAAACCGATAAAGCGATAGATTTAATTAAAAAATATTTCGCCGAAAGGTTTAAAAGGATAAAGTCCGCAAAACAATGGAACGGAGAAAGACCCGACCCCAAAAATCTTAAAAAAATCAAACAGATAGAACAGTCGCACATCGCAATAAGCATGCCGGCGGTAGATCTTGCCGACGAACGGGTAGACGCGCTTTCCGTTGCAAATATTATTCTCGGCGGAGGTATGAGCAGCAGATTGTTCCAGAAGGTACGGGAGGAACTCGGTTTATGTTATACGGTGTACTCGTATCTTTCCGCGTATAAAAACGGCGGCGTTATCGAAATTTACGCCGGCGTGAATACCGAAAACAGAGATACTGCGTTAGAGGCGATCGCTGAAGAAGTGGAAAAATTCAAAAAGTCAGGCGTTACCGAGGAGGAATTTATCCGAGGCAAAGAACAGATAAAGAGCGCCTTCATATTCGGACAGGAAAGCAATTCCGCAATAATGCAACTATACGGAAGAAAACTTTTGTTTACGGGAGACACGGCTGACGTGAACGACAGGATTCAAAAGATAAATTCTCTCTCGTATAAAGACGTGTCCGACGTGATAGACGGTTTTTTTGACTTAAAAGCGGCGGCTACCGCTACGGTAGGTCCTAAACGGAGCGCGCCTGAAACGGAAACGAAACGGGAAAAAGACTTTTCAAACTGAAAAGTCTTTTTTTTATTTGCGTTTAATATAATTTATATATGAAGTTAAAGCGTGCAATTTTTTCTTTAATAATCATATTCGCCGTAGTATTCACCGCAGTATTCGGAAGATACGGCATAAAGAATAACGGAGTGGATTTGAGTCCCAAAGAATACCGCGGAGTGATAACGCTTTGGCACGTTGACAGTTTCGAGGGCGGGATCGGCAGCAGAAAACAGTTTTTGCTCTCGGTTGCGTCTCTCTATGAAAAACTTAACGACGGAGTGCTTATTATGGTGATAACGCATACTCCCGAAAGCGTGGAGACAGCGTTAAAAGAGGGGGCGGTGCCGGACCTCATATCGTACGGTCCCGGCGTGCCGCTTCCTAACCTTTCGGAACTTTATACGGATAAAGGTTTCGGGGGCGGAAAAGTAGGCGATAAGACGTATGCCGTTCCCTGGTGCAGGGGCGGTTACTGTCTTATAGAAAATCCGGAGTATAAGGTCAATAAAAAGCGTAAAGATTACGAAGCGTTATATTCGGTGAGCCGGTTTTCTCAAGCGTACACGGCAGCGCTTTTTTGCGGCGTAAAATTTTCTTATACGGGAGAAAAAGCGACGCTCGACGCTTACGCGGAGTTCACGAACGGAAGAACCAAATATCTGTTGGGAACTCAAAGGGATATAAACAGGCTTATAAATCGCGGCATGAATTTTTCAGCTACGCCGTTTTCAGAATATAACGACCTTTACCAGTACGTTTCCGCGTCCGCCGTCGACCCTGAAAAACTGGTTCACGCGAGAGGGTTTATTGACCTTCTTTTATCTGAAAGCGTGCAAAAAAAATTGATAAATTTAGGGATGTTTTCCTGTTTTTATGAGTTAGCGTATGAAAATTCGCAAATGCGCGATATGCAAAGCGCAAAATTTAATTATACGGTTTCGGCTTTTTCGTCTGAAAGTCTGATAAAAGAATTAAAAGAAATTTCAAAGAGTAAACAACAAAATGACGAGACAATCATAAAAATTAAAAAATTGCTCACTTTATCTTGAAAAAAGAATAAATTTATAGTAGAATATAAAAGGAGTTTTATGGGTTTTTCCGAACTTATCCGTTCAATACCTAACGTTCATTTTAAAGAGGATTATCCTATGAATCTCCACACCGGATTAGCGGTTGGAGGAAAAGCAAAATATTTTATCGCGCCGGAAACGGTAAATTCCGTTAAAATCGCGATAAATACAGCGAAAAAATACGATATACCCGTCAAAGCGATAGGCAACGGAACCAATCTTCTCGTTTCCGATTCGGGATTCGAGGGTATGGTGATATCGTCTAAATATTTGACGTCTAAACTTTTAGATAAAGGAGACATCATCGCGCTTTGCGGCGCGCAATTGTCCTCGTTTGTCAGGTTTTCTGCAGGCAGCGGATATACGGGGATGGAAGGTTTATTCGGAATACCGGCTACCGTCGGCGGCGCGGTGTATCAGAACGCAGGGGCTTTCGGGTACGAGATATCCGATTATATCGTTGACGTAACCGTTTTAATCGACGGCGAAATTAAAAGATATTCCAAAAAAGAGTGCGGCTTTAAGTACAGGGGAAGCGGATTTACCAAAGAGGAATTTATCGTATCCGCAAGGTTCAACTTTCCCAAAAGAAGGCACGCGGCAAGAAGACAGGAATATTATAAGTATCTGAGTAAAAGAGAACAAATTCAGCCGAAAGGCAATAGTTGCGGTTCGGTTTTTAAAAATCCGAAGGGCGACCACGCCGCAAGACTTATAGAGGGCGCAGGGCTTAAAGGATTCAGGGTAGGCGGCGCCGCCGTCTCGGAAATGCACGCGAATTTTATTATGACGGAAGACGGCGCTTCCGCAAAAGACGTTTATAGCGTTATATCCGAAATCAAAAAAAGAGTTTTTGATAAATACGGCGTAATTTTAACAGAAGAAGTGGAGTATTTAGGAGTATTTAAATGATTCTTACCGGAGACTATCATACTCATACGGTTTTTTCACACGGCAAGGGAGATATAATCGACAACGTAAAGGCGGCGGAAAAACTTGGGTTAAAAGAAATAGGTATCACCGATCACGGGTTCAGCCACCCCGTTTTCGGGTTAAAGAAGAGGGAACTTTCCGTAATGCGCGAAAAGTGTTCGCAAGCGGAAAAGGAGTGCGGCGTAAAAGTATTGTTGGGAATAGAGTCCAATATTATAGGAACGGACGGCGCCGTGGATCTCAAAAGCGACAGATACGACAGTTTTGACTTGTTTTTAGCAGGATTCCATAAATTCGTGATATTTAAATTCGGCACGTTTTTTAAGCTTTTTACCCCCAATATGTTTACGTCGTATTTTAAAAAGGACAAGCCGTCCGCTTCTTTGGTCAGAGAAAACACCAAAACGTTTATAAACGTTATAAAAAACAATCCGGTAGACGTTATCACGCATCTCAATTTTTTCTGTTTTGCGGACGCCGTCGAGGTGGCGAAATGCGCCGCGGATTACGGGACGTACATAGAACTTAACGCAAAAAAAACGCATTTAACGGACGAAGAACTCTATTCCATAGATAAGACCGGCGTAAGGTACGTCGTCGATTCGGACGCACACTCTCCCGAAAGAGTAGGGGAAATTTCCCTCGCTATGGATACGGTTAAAAGAGTAAATATAGACGTATTGCGAATCGACAACGTAGATGGCAGGACGCCGTCTTTCAGATTTGCCGCATTTAAAAACGGGGCGCATAAATGAATTTCGGAGAACAGATAAAAGACGAAATATTTCTGAAGCCTATGAAGGATCGGGCGATACAGATAGCCTTTATCGCCGGCATAATAAGATCCACCGGCGTGCTTTTTGAAGAGGACGGTTCTTTAGGGTTATATTTTACCGTAGCGATGGAGGAACGCGCGTTTAAAATAGCCTCTATGCTCGAACGCCTTTTCGATTATCAAGTCAGGGAAATAGACGTAAAAGAAGACAGGCTCAATAAAAAAGACCGTTTCGAGATGGTAATATCCGGTAAAAAAGCGCTGCCCATTTTAGAAGAATTAGGCGTCGTAACGGTAAATGAGGGTGATATAACCGTCGAATACGATTTTTTCGGAAAGGTCGTAAACGACGCCGAAACCTTCAAGGCGTTTATAAGAGGGCTATTCGTCGGTGCGGGGAATTGTACCGTTCCGGACGAGAATACCGAAAGCGGCACGGGTTATCACTTGGAACTTGTGTTTTCTCACAACGTTACGGCGGAAACCACGGCGAACAGGCTTTCCGAATACGGAATTAACGGCAAAATCATAAGAAGGAAAGAGAGTTTCGTCTTCTATATCAAAAGCGCGGACGCTATCAAGGATTTTCTGGCGTTTTTGCCTGCGCCGAAGTCGGTGCTTAATTTTACCGACGTAATGGTAAGGCGCGAATTCATCAACGACGTGAACAGAAAGAAAAACTGCGATCTCGGCAACGTTACGAGGCAGGTGAACGCTTCCATAAAGATAACCGAAGCCATAGAAACTCTTAAAATGAGCGGACTTTACGACGGACTTAAAAAAGAACTTCGCGATACCGCTGATAAAAAATTGGAATTTCCGGACGACAGTTACGAAGAATTGGCGGCAAGGCTATCCATAACCAAAAGTTGTCTCAATCACCGTTTCAGAAAGTTGGTGGAGACGGCGGCAAATGCAAAAGAGTAAAGGAGAAATATATGCATAATTTCGTGCATCTTCATCTTCACACGGAATACAGTTTATTAGACGGGCTGGCGACCATACCGCTGGCGATAGAAAAGGCGGCTAAACTCGGTATGCCGGCTATCGCGATGACCGACCACGGCAATATGTATGGCGCGGTCAATTTTTACGACGCCTGCTGTTCTTACAATAAAACGGCAAAAGAAAAAGGGCTTTCTACCATAAAGCCTATTTTCGGCACGGAATTTTACGTTTGCGACGACCTTACGGTCAAATCAAAAAACAAGGAAAGCGAGGACGAAAGCGACAGAAGGCATCTTATCCTATTAGTCAAAAACGAACAGGGTTATAAAAATATTTCTCGGCTTAACGCCATCGCGTTCCGCGACGGGTTTTATTATAAGCCGAGGATAGACCTTAAAACTTTAAAAGAATACAGCGAAGGGCTTATTTGTCTTTCCGCGTGTATCGCCGGAGATATTCCGCAGGCGATTCTTCACCACAATTACGAAAAAGCCGAAAACCTCGTCGTTTGGTTCAAAGACGTTTTCGGGGAAGATTTTTATCTTGAGATGCAAAATCACGGCTTAAAGGAAGAAGCCGAAGTAAACCAATATCTAAGGGTATACGCAAAGAAATACGGCGTTAAGACCGTCGTTACCAACGACGTGCATTACGTCGATAAAGAAGATTCGCTCCCACACGACGTTCTTTTATGCGTCCAGACGGGTAGGAATTTCAACGATCCCGATCGTATGCGATTTTCTTCAGACGACTATTACTTAAAAAGTTACGAAGAGATGGCGGCGCTTTTCCCGAACGATGAGGATGCGTTACAAAATACTTTGGAGATAGCGGAAAAGTGTAACTTTGAATTTACTTACGGACACTATATGTTTCCGAGGTACGTCCCCGAAACCGGCGAAGAGCCGATTGTATTTATAAGAAAACTGATAGACGAAGGCATCGCCAAAAAATACGGTAAAGAGACCAAAGAGATAAGAGACAGAATAGAAAACGAACTTTCCGTTATCGAAAAGCAAGGATTCATAGAGTATTATCTTATCGTTTGGGATTACATAACTGCGGCGAGGAAAATGGGTATCTCGGTAGGCCCTGGGAGAGGTAGCGGCGCCGGCTCCATCGTCGCCTACTTAATAGGGATTACGGATATAGATCCCTTAAAATACGAACTGTATTTCGAGAGATTTCTGAACTCCGAAAGAGTTTCCGCGCCTGACTTCGATATCGATTTCGAAGATTGCAGAAGAGAAGAAGTAATAGACTACGTTCGCGCAAAATACGGCGACGACAGGGTTTGTCGTATAATAACTTTCGGGACGATGGCGGCAAAGAACGCAATTAAAGACGTTGGCAGAGCGCTCGGCGTATCTTATTCGGATTGCGACAGGATAACCAAGGCGATTCCGATGAAACAGAATAAACTCGGAAAGGAAGTGGAAATAAAGCGTCCGCATATACTTCAGAAGGTTTTCGGGTTTTACGAACCGGATTTAAAAGAAGCGGGCGAAGGGTTCACCTCGGAGCATTTTGCGGTAAACGAACTCGTCGCTATGTATAACGACAATCCGGAAATCAAGCGAGTAGTCGATATAGCGATGAGGCTGGAAGATACTCCGCGTCAGAGCAGTACGCACGCTTGCGGCGTTATAATAGGGCACGACGTCTTGGACAGGCATATGCCTTTATCCAGAAACGACGAAGATATAACCAGCCAGTATACGGGGGTGGAACTCGAACATTTAGGCTTTCTAAAAATGGATTTTCTTGGGCTTCGCAACCTCTCCGACATAAAGAACTGTATAGAATACGTCAAAGAGAACCACGGCGTAACAGTGGACTTCAGCGACGGGAAATACGATGATCCCAAGGTTTACGAGCTTATATCGGAAGGCAATACGGACGCCATCTTCCAGTTAGAATCCGCCGGATTCAAGAAGTTTTTAAAAGACCTTAAACCGAATTGTCTCGAAGACATAATAGCGGCGGTTTCGCTTTATCGTCCGGGGCCTATGGATTCAATACCGAGATTTGTGGAAAACAAACATAATCCCGAAAAGATCGAGTATCTACATCCGCTTTTAAAGCCCATACTCGAACAGACTTACGGCTGTATAGTTTATCAGGAGCAGGTGATGAGAATAGTTCAATCGCTTGCAGGCTATACGTTAGGTCAGGCAGACTCCATCAGGCGAATGATGGGGAAAAAGAAAGTCAAGGAGATGGAAAAAGAAGAGCAGGTGTTTATCTACGGCAAAGAAGAGACTGTGGACGAACACGGCAAAGTCAATAAGGCGATAGACGGCTGCGTAAAACGCGGAGTACCCGAAGAGGTTGCAAAAAAAATCTGGTCGGAAATGAAAGACTTTGCAAAATACGCCTTCAACAAATCTCACGCGGCGGCGTATTCGGTTATAACCTATCAGACCGCATATCTGAAAGCATATTACGAGCCGGAATTTATTACGGCGTTCCTGAATAACCGAATAACGTATGCGGAAGATATAAAGCAGTATACTTCTTACGCTAAAAGCGAGGGCATAGCCGTATTGCCTCCGGATATAAACGAATCTAACGCAATGTTCAAAGTCAAAGACGGCAAAATTCGTTACGGTCTCGCAGCGATAAAGAACGTGGGCGTAGGAATTATAGAGCAGATAACCGAAAATCGCGAAAGAGAAGGCAAGTTCCGTTCTTTTGAAGAATTTATCAACAGATGCGCAAATTTCAATATGAACAAGCGTATGCTTGAAAATTTGATATACGCCGGCGCTTTCGATTGTTTTGGGAAACGCCGTTCGGCGCTCATTATGGTATACGCGGATCTTTTGGACAGGGTTATCGAACACAACAAAAACGCCAACAGCGCGCAAGTTTCTCTGTTTGAAACGTTATTAAAGGACGACGATAAAATATCCGTCAACTGGCCGGATATAGACGAATACGATTCCAAGTATAAACTGCTTAAAGAGAAGGAGTCCTGCGGAGTATATTTATCAGGGCATCCGCTTTCCGATTTCCGCGAAAAGATGAAGAAGTTTACTTTTAATACTTCAATGCTATCATCTTTTGAAGAGGAGACCTCATTTGATGAAGAAGACGAAGAAGTTCGTCGCGTATATACGGAAGTAAAAGAAAACGATAGGGTAACTTTCGGCGGAATAATCACTTCGAGCGAAAAAATAATGACCAAGAGCGGCGTTTACATGTGTTTTATAACCGTAGAAGACCTATACGGTTCTATAGAATGTACGCTTTTTCCGAAGACGTATTCGGAGTCGAAAAATATCGCGGTTACGGACGAATTCGTGCAGGTGGTGGGGAAAATCCATATAAAGGACAACAAAGTTTCGATAAACGTCGACAAAATAAGCAAGATGGAAACGGAACCGGATAAATTCGATACGGCGGATAAAGAACAGGAATTTCTCGCGCTTTTCATAGATAAATACGATAAAGAATTCGTGGATAGGGTATTAAACGTTCTCTCGGGTTATCCGGGCGAAATTCCGGTATATATGGCGATAGAAGACAAGAAGTACGACGCGCATTTTTCAGTGCGTCGTTCGGACGCCCTGATTATGGAACTCAAAGAGTTACCCGATAAGAACATAGTATTTTTTAAGAAAAAATATTAAATAGCGCTATAAATGAATAGCAATTTTTTGCGCTATGTGATAAAATAAATATAAAAAAATGTAGACGGTGGATTATGAAAAAGATTGCAGTTTTGACAAGCGGCGGAGACGCCCCCGGTATGAACGCGTGTATAAGGGCTGTAGTAAGGACGGCTCTTAATAACAATATGGATATATACGGAGTAGAACGCGGTTATGCAGGACTTATAAAGGGAGAGATTTCCCGTTTGGGAACGAGATCCGTTTCGGATATGATTCATAAGGGCGGAACGTTTTTAAAGACGGCGAGATGCCCCGAATTTAAAGATAAAGAAGTTCAGAAAGAAGCGGTGGAAGCTTTATCCGCATACGGGATAGAAGGGCTTATAGTAATCGGTGGAGACGGGACTTTCAGAGGCGCAAAAGACCTTATAGAAAATTTCGGCGTGCCGGTTGTGGGAATACCCGGCACGATTGATAACGACCTTTCTTATACGGATTTTACTCTTGGTTTCGATACCGCCGTCAATACGGTTTTATGGGCAATAAATAATTTAAGAGATACAATGCACTCTCACGACAGGGTATGTTTGTTAGAAGTTATGGGACGTCAATGCGGAGATATCGCGCTTTACGCCGGAGTTGCCGGGGGCGCGGAGTACGTTTTGGTTCCTGAGGTGCCATACGATCTCGACGAAATATCGGCAGCAATAAAGAAGAGTTATTTACGAGGAAAAACGTCTAATATGATAATTCTTGCGGAAGGCGCCGGCAAACGGGACGAGATAGCGGCGTATATCAAAGAGAAGAGCGGAATAAGCGTGAAAGTAACGAATTTCGGATATATTCAGCGCGGCGGATCGCCCAATATGCAGGACAGACTACTTGCGGCTCGATTCGGATACAAGGCGGTAGAGATACTTCGCGACGACGGAGAATCCTGCGCTGTGGGTATAAAAAACAATAAGATAATAACCGTGCCGTTTTCGGAAGTAAATAATGGCGCTAAGTTTGACAAAAATCTATACGAAATCGCACGCGTATTAAGTCTGTAACAAAGGCGAAGGAATAGACTTCGCATAAATAAAAGAAAAACAAATAAAGGAGAACAATTATGAAAGGATTAAAAGGCGCGCTCGTGTTCGCGCAGTCAGGTGGGCCGACTTCGGTCATCAATTCAAGCGCGGCAGGCGTGTTTTTGGAAGGTTTGAAGTCCGACGCGATAACCGCGGTATACGGCGCGGCGCACGGGATAAAGGGCATTTTGAACGAAGAATTCTACGATATCGGCAAAGAAGACGAGAAAGAACTTCTTTTACTCAAAAACACCCCGTCATCAGCGATGGGTTCGGTAAGATATAAACTCAAAGACGCAAGCGTAGACGATACCGATTATAAGAGGCTTTTGGAAGTATTCAAAAAATACGACGTGAGATACTTTTTCTATAACGGCGGCAACGACAGTATGGACACCTGCAATAAGATAAGTAAGTATATGGCGAAATCCGGTTACGAAATGAACGTTATCGGCGTACCCAAGACCATAGATAACGACTTATTCGGAACGGATCATTGTCCGGGTTTTGCGTCCGCAGCCAAATTTATCGCCACAACCATAATGGAAATAAATTTAGACGCAAAAGTATACGATACGGGTATGATCTGTATAATAGAAGCGATGGGAAGGAACGCCGGCTGGTTAACGGCTTCCGCCGCTCTCGCAAACGCCAAAGGCTACGGCGCGGATCTTATATATCTTCCGGAGACGGACTTTGACGTGGATAAATTCGTAGAGGACGTTAAAGGCGTACTCGCTAAAAACAACAATAAATGTATAGTTTGCGTATCCGAAGGAATACACGACAAAAACGGCGTTCTTATCGGCGAACTTTTAGGGAAAGCCGGCGCGCGAGACAGTTTCGGGCACGCTCAACTCGGCGGCGTAGCGGCAAATCTCGCCAACATAGTCAAAGAAAAGACGGGCATAAAGACGAGGGCGATAGAACTTTCGCTTATGCAGAGATGCGCCGCGCATTGCGCAAGCAAGACGGATATAGAGGAAACTTTCGAGGCAGGCAAAGCCGCTGTCAGGGCAGCCGTAAACGGAGAGACGGATAAAATGGTTTGCTACTCGAGGGCAGAAGGAGATAAGTACGTTTGCGAATATAAACTTCTTCCGCTCGAACTTGCGGCGAACACCGAAAAGACCGTTCCTTTAGAGTGGATAACGAATAACGGAACGGGCATTTCCGAAGAATTCGTAAAATACGCGCTACCTCTTATTCAGGGTGAACCGGAGTGTCCCAAAGAAGACGGACTTCCGAGGTTTGCAAAACTCAAGAAAATTTTGGTCGAAAAGAGATAATCTATTAAAGCTAAAAGCTCCCTTTGCGGAAGGCTATCCGCAAAGGGAGCAAATTATATACTTATAAACCGTCTGTCAATTCCTCAAACGAAACGTTTAATACGTCAAGTATTTTAATTATATTATATAACGACGGTTCCGCTATACCTCGTTCCCACTCGCTTATGCGTTGTTGGGTTGTTCCGAGTTTTTCCGCAAAGACCTGTTGACTTATTCCCGCCGATATCCGAAGACTTTTTAGATTTTCCCCAAATTTTGTCATACTATATTATTACACCATATTTAGTGTATTATGTTTGACTTACACTAATTTTAGTGTTATAATTATTTATATTAAAATATAAAAGGTGATATTTATGAAGAAACTTTTAACGATTTTAGCGCTGTCTTTAATAGCGGCATTAAGCGCGGTAAGTTTCACCGCCTGCGATACAGAGCATACGCACAAGTACGACAGCGGCGTAATTACTAAAGCGCCTACTTGTACCGAAAAGGGCATAAAAACCTTTACTTGCGTAAATGGAGACGATAGTTATACTGAAGAAATATCCGCATTAGGACACGTTTTAATTCACCACGAGGCGAAATCGGCTACCTGTACCGAAATCGGCTGGAACGCTTACGATTCTTGTTCCCGTAATGATTACACGACCTATGAAAGAATAGCCGCATTAGGACATGAGTACGAATCGGAGGTTATTAAAGAGGCTACTTGTACGGAGCAAGGATATACCACTTATACTTGTAGTAGGTGCGACGATAGTTATGCTGAAGAAATAGCGGCTTTAGGGCACAACTATGTTGACGGCGTGTGTACGCGTTGCGGCGCTAAAGAGCCTGGAGTGTTCGAAGGTTTAAAGTTGATCTTAAACGATGAAGGCACAGAATATTCGGTAACAGGTTACGAGGGGACTTCAACGGAAGTATATATACCTTCTGAATTTAATAATAAACCTGTTACCAGTATAAGAAATTATGCGTTTAAAAGTTGCAGCGGACTTACGAGCGTTTCTATCCCCGATAGTGTTACGAGTATAGGAGATCAAGCGTTCTATGGTTGCAGCGGACTTACGAGCATAACTATCGGTAACAGCGTTACGAGTATAGGAGATCAGGCGTTCGATGGTTGTAACAGAACAGTCTTACAAGCATTACTATCCCCGATAGTGTTACGAGTATAGGACGGGGCGTGTTCTATAATTGCTATAAACTTGTGGAAGTATGTAATAAATCTACATTGAATATTACGGCAGGGGCTCTAAATAACGGATATGTAGGATATTATGCTAAAAACGTTTATACTCCGAATAGCGGAACAAGTAAACTTTCGACAGATAAAAACGGATATATAATATATATGGACGGCGGAGATAAAATTTTGATAGGATATACGGGAAAAGAAACGGAATTAACTTTGCCTACCGATATAACTGAAATAAATCAATATGCGTTCTATGAGTGCCCCGGACTTACGAGCATAACTATCCCTGACAGCGTTA
>CAJOMM010000018.1 GCA_905235765.1 uncultured Clostridia bacterium | reverse complement strand
TAAAATCCTTCAAGTCCGGCTTCGTCGCCGTAGTAAACGGAAGGAACGCCGTATAACGTATACTGCAAAAGCACGGCGCATTTCAAATTGAATACGGCATTTTTTTTATCGTTCTCATCAAGAGAAAAGAGGGCGTCTTCTTCTTTGGTAAAATCAGCTTTATTTTTACCGCTCAAAATTGATAACAACCTTGAAGTGTCGTGTGTGGACAGAATATTCATCAAACAATCGAGAACTTTTTTAGGATAATGATCGATTTGCTCTCTTATGGTTTGCGATAAATAGGAACAATCTCCGCTTAAAACGTACTCTATTATGGAATTTTTTAACGGGTAATTCATTACGGAATCAAGTTCTTTGCCCAACAGATATTCTCTTCGCTTTCCATATGAAATTTTATTCGAAGCGTCTTCCCACACTTCGCCTATTAAAACTGCATTTTTGTCCGATGATTTTAACGCGCTTCTTATGTTTTTAACAAATTCCGACGGAAGTTCGTCCACCACGTCAAGTCTGAAACCTTTTACGCCAAGTTTTGTATATTTATCAATCACTCCTTTTTCACCGCATATCAAACGGATAAATTCTTTATTGTCTTTATTTACGGAAGGAAGAGTTTTTATTCCCCACCAACTACGATAATCGTTTGGATAATCAATAAAATCAAACCAACTGTAATAAGGAGAATCTTTGCTTTGATATGCTCCGCAAGAGTGGTAATTACCATATTTATTAAAATATAAACTGTCCGCTCCGACGTGATTAAATACTCCGTCGAGAATAATTTCAATACCCAGTGCTTTAGCGTTTTCAATGAGATTTACTAAGTCGTCTTCGGTTCCGAGCATCGGATCTATCGTAAAATAATCACCCGTATCGTATCTATGATTAGAATACGCTTTAAATATCGGATTCAAATATATTGCGGAAACCGACAAAGATTTCAGATACGGCAATTTTTCGGTTATCCCTTTTAAGTTTCCGCCGAAAAAGTCGTCGTTTTTCACCTCGCCGTATTTATCCGGCTTAAACTCCGGCACGTCGCTTTTATTCTGATGAATTTTTCTGTCTGATTTGTATTCATAGTTTGGAGATTGATAAAACCTGTCAGGAAAAATCTGATAAATTATCCCACCCTTTATCCAGTCCGGGGTTTTAAAATTTTTATCGTAAACCGTTAATTGATAAATTCTATCGTCGTAGAACTTTTTACCGTCCGCAATAAAATAATAAGTATATAGACCGACGTCAAACTCGCAAAACAACTCGAAACAGGAAGCCTTTTTATCCATTAAAACGTAAATTTCCCGTTCTCCGTCTTTAGCGTAAACGAAAAATACAGAGTCAAATTCTCCTTTGACTCTGAATCTCACCTTTTTACCGTTTTCAACGGCACCTATTTTACTTTTATAATAATTATTGAGAGGATCAAAAAACTTTTTAGTTATCATTTACTTTATCGGTTTAAGCTCCCAAATTTTATCGGCGTACTCTTTAATACTGCGATCTGCCGCAAATATTCCGCTTGCCGCAATATTGTTAAGGCTCTTTTTAGCCCATAATCTCTTATCTTTATAAGTATCGTTCACCCTGTCGTGAACGTTGCAAAATTCGCCGAAATCCGCAAGACACATATATGGATCGGCAACAGGACTCCCGGTTAACAAATAATGCGCTATATCCGAGAAAGATTCCCCGTTAAATCCTTTATTCAAAGAGTCTATAACGCCGGTCAATTTCTTATTGTTATGGTAATATACGGAAGAATTATATCCTTGCGACCAAAGTCTGTCTACCTCTTGCGCGGTTAAGCCGAAAATAAATATATTATCGCTACCGCAGGCTTCCTGCATCTCAACGTTTGCGCCGTCAAGAGTACCAATGGTCAAAGCGCCGTTTATCATAAACTTCATATTTCCCGTTCCGCTCGCCTCTTTTCCCGCTTGAGAAATCTGTTCGGATATTTCAGATGCAGGCATAAGTTTTTCCGCCATGGAAACGGAATAGTCTTCCATATAAACAACGTTAAGTTTCTTTTTAATGATAGGGTTCTTCTTGATATCTTCGCTTATCGAATAAATAAGTTTAATAATTTGTTTTGCGAAATAATATCCCGGAGCGGCTTTTGCGCCGAAAATAAACGTAGTCGGCAACATTTCCTTTTGCGGATTTTCATTTAATTCGTTATATAAAGAAATTATATATAATGCATTAAGAAGTTGTCGTTTATATTCGTGCATTCTTTTTGCCTGAACGTCGAATACTGTTGACGGGTCTATAATCACTCCTTGATGTTTTTTTGCATATTCGCAAAATCTGATTTTATTTAAGTTCTTTATTTTACCTAATTCGTTAAGCACGGAATCGTCGTCTTCAAACTTCTTAAAATCTCTTAAATATTCCGCATTCATAACGAACTTATCGCCAATACAATCGGTAATAAGCGCGCTTAAAGCCGGATTTGCCTGACAAAGCCAACGCCTGTGCGCTATTCCGTTGGTTACGTTGGTAAATTTATCCGGATAAACGTCGTTAAAATCTTTAAATATACTATTCTTGATTATTTCACTATGGAGAGCGGAAACTCCGTTTACGCTATGCGATGCTATAACGCTTAAATTCGCCATCTTTATCTGACCGTGAGAAAATATACTCATACGATTGATTTTATCCCAATCGCCCGTAAATCTATTCCACATATCGGCGCAAAACCGTTCGTTTATTTCTTTTAAGATCATATAAATACGCGGAAGTCTCCTTTGTATCAGATCTTCGTTCCATTTCTCCAAGGCTTCACTCATAACCGTATGGTTAGTATACGCGACGGTTTTTGTAACAATGCTCCACGCGTCGTCCCAAGAAAAACCGTTTTCGTCTATCAATATTCTCATAAGTTCCGGAATACACAACGCAGGATGCGTATCGTTGATATGGATAGCCGCTTTTTCTGGCAGACTCTTAAGTGAGCCGTAACGTTTTTTGTGGTCGGAAACTATATCCTGGAGCGCTGCGGATACTAAAAGATATTGTTGTTTTAATCTCAAAGATTTTCCTTCGAAATGATTATCTGACGGATATAAAACCTTTGAAATTAGCTCCGCTTCATTGTCCTCCTGCATTGATTGCATATAGTCGCCTTGAGAAAAAGTTTTCATATCGAATTTATGGATATTTTGTGTTTTCCAAAGCCTTAATATAGAAACTGCTTCGCTGTCTTTACCGGATATCATCATATCGTAAGCCACAGCTTCTACTTCGTGAGCGTCTATATGTTCAACCTGTAGTCCGTTTGCCGTCCAGTTTTCCTTGACGTAACCATCAAATTTTACCTTATAAGTCTTATCAAGCCTTTGTGTAAGCCAAACCTCTCCTCCGGGGAGCCAAATATCCGGCAATTCCATTTGCCAGCCGTCAACAATTTTCTGTTTGAACAAGCCGTATTCGTATCTTATAGAATACCCCATAGCCGGATAGTTGCTTGTTGCAAGCGCGTCCATAAAACACGCCGCTAACCTGCCGAGCCCACCGTTTCCAAGTCCGGCGTCCGGTTCTTCGTCGTATAAATCTTCTAATTCGATTCCGTAATCTTTTTTAAGAGCGGATTTAAAATATTCGGTCAAATCAAGATTATATATATTGTTTTTCAATGATTGACCAAGTAAAAATTCCATGCAAAGGTAATACACGCGTTTACCATTTTTTTCACGGTATTTGTTATTAAAGGCACTTCTTTTTTCTAAAAGAATATCTTTAACGCACATTACTACCGATTTGTATATTTGATCCTTTGTAGCTTCTGTCGGCGAAACCGCAAAATATTTAGAAAGCTTGTTTTTAATAAGAGTTGACGCTTCGCGTTCGCTTTTTATAACCATTTAGATTTGATACCTCGATATAAATTATAAATTTTTGTAAAGATTTTCGTATATTTTAGCCTGATTTTTCCAAGAAAAATCATACTGTATAACCTTTTCGAGTAGTTTTTGCCACGACACTTTATCTCTGAATAAATTTTCAGCCTGTCTTAAAACGAATAACATATCGTGCGCATTGTAATCTCTGAAGGTAAACCCGTTACCTTCTCCATTTACATACGGTTTTATACTGTCGTTAAGTCCGCCGGTTTCTCTTACAACGGGAACGGTTCCGTAGCGACTTGCTATCATTTGGGAAAGACCGCATGGTTCCGACAACGACGGCATAAGGAAAATATCGGCACCGGAATATATTTTCCTTGATAAATCCTGATTATACGTTATTATTGCCGCACATTTTCCGCTGTAGCTTGCCGCTAATCCCTTAAAATAATTTTCATATCCTATCTCGCCTTTTCCCAATACGATAAGTTGAACGTCGTCGGATAAAATATCGTCGGCAACACCCCTGATTAAATCGAGACCTTTATGCGAAACAAGCCGAGATATTACTGCTATTATAGGTACGTCGCTTCTTTCCGGAAGACCAAGCATTTTTTGAAGTTCCGCTTTGCAACGAGCTTTACCGGACATATTTTTATAAGAATAGTTTTCAAAAAGCGCAGTATCGGTCAATGGATTATAATAATCGACGTCTATACCGTTCAGTATTCCGCAAAGTTTATTGGCGTTACGGTTAATAATATCCGAAAGCCCGTGCGCAAAAAACGGCTGTTTAATTTCTTCTGCGTACGTCGGACTGACAGTTGATACCACGTCTGTCATTTCGATCGCGCCTTTCATAAGATTTATACAATCGTTGTACTCTATATAATTGCGAATTGATTCCGAAAAACCGAATAAATCCGAATAACAATTCATATCGAATATCCCCTGATATTCTATGTTATGGATTGTAAAAACCGTCTTTATTTTGCGGAAATTTTCATCTCCGAAGTACATACCTTTAAGGTAAATAACGGAAGCCGCCGTTTGCCAATCGTTACAATGTAAAACATCAGGATAAATATTAAGACGCGCAATAGTGTCGAGAGCAGCTCGCGAAAAGAAGGCAAACCTTTCTCCGTCGTCGTAAAAACCGTAAATATTGCCTTCGCGTTTAAAGTAATATTCGTTATCGATAAAATAAAAGTTTACGCCTTCGTATTTATATTTGAATATGCCGGCGTATTGCCATCTCCACCCGACCGAAACGTTGAAATTGGTCAAATATTCGAATTTTGAAGTAAATTCCGAACTGATATTTCCATATAGAGGTAAAATCACACTTATTTCAAAATCTTTATTTTTAGCAAGCGCTTTTGAAAGAGAGCCCATAACGTCGGCAAGTCCGCCGGTCGCAATAAACGGCGCAGCTTCGGATCCCAAAAATACGATACGTTTTTTTTGAACTATTTTTATTTCCGGAAGTTTGTCTTTTTTAGAAGCGGATTTCTTTTTTGCAGGTAAAGTTTTTGCATCAGGTTTAACTTGCATACTTAACTCCTTATATCATAATTCCTTTCCCGACGTAGAAA
The DNA here is from genome assembly GCA_905235765.1 of uncultured Clostridia bacterium. GTDB lineage: Bacteria > Bacillota > Clostridia > Christensenellales > Borkfalkiaceae > UBA1259. Next base: position 10,669 of record CAJOMM010000018.1, on the reverse strand, counting down.
GGATGGTTTAAGCTTCCCGAAAGGTTTTTCCTATCGGTTATCGTTACGTTTTTGTCTGTAATAATGCAATTCAGAGAACAGTTTTCTCCCAAAACGGAGTTTTGCATAACAATACTGTTTTTAATAACGGATCCCCTTCCTACCTTTACGTTTCTGAATAGGATGCTGTTTTCTACTTCTCCCAAAATTTCACAGCCGTCTGCAATCATTGAATTTTTAACAATCGCAGAATTTCCGTATTTAGTCGGAGCGGAATCCCTTATTTTTGTAAATACGCTTCTATCGCCGAAGAGTTCATGACTAACGTTTTGATCAAGCAAAGCCAAATTGCTTTCATAATACGCTTGCAATGACGTAATTCCGGCATAAAAACCGTTAAATTCGTAACCGTTGATTTTAAGAGTTTTTAAGTTTGAGGCAATAACGTCGTTCATAAAATGTTTTCTGTTACGGCTTATGCTCTCCATAACGAGATTTTGAAGTAAAGATCTCTTCATTACGAAAATATTGGTGAAGCAATTATAAAGTTCTTTATTCTCTTCGCTTTCTTCTTTATAATTTACGCCGATAACTCTACCCTCTTCGTTTAAATCAAGAGTCGTAATTTTCTCGTTGCAGTCGGTAATCTCTCTCTTTTTATACACTAAAGTTATATCAGAACGACGCCTTATGTGGTTTTCTATAATATCGTTATAATTTACGCGACAAACGGCGTCGCAATCGGTCATAATGACAAAATCTTCGTCTGCCCTGAAAAGGAAACTCGTAATGCCTTTCAGCGCTTCAAGTCTCGAACCATAAAGCGTGCTATTTTGCAGCTCGCCGTAAGGAGGGAGAATAATAACGCCGCCGTCTTTACGGGCAAGATCCCAATCTTTACCGCTTCCAACGTGGTCCATAAGCGATTGATAGTTGTTTTTTGTTATAATTCCGACGGTATCGATTCCCGAATTGACCATATTTGACAGAGGAAAATCTATAAGTCTGTACCTTCCTCCGAACGGAATCGAGCCTAAAGTTCTTATGCTTGCAAGTTCGGGCACGTCGTTATCATGAATATATTATACCAACGGCTTTCATTTATTTTTCCTCCCCTGTAACGTCTTTATCGACCATCGAACCGTTCTTGATTTTAACTCCGTCGCTAACTTTTATTCCCCTCCCCAAAACGGTTATATTATTTTTAGAACCACAATCATTTCCGACAACGCAATTTTTGCCGACAAAAACGTTTTCATCGACTATGGCATAATTTATTTCAGAGTTTTCGTCTATTATAGCGCCTGACATTAAAATAGAGTTCCTGATTTTTGCGCCTTTTTTAACGATAACGTTGCTTGCCAGAACGGAATTTTCAACTTCTCCAAAAATTTCCGATCCTGACATAATAATGCTGTTTGCGGTTTTTGCTCCGTCTCCGACGTAATGTGGAGGCGCAAGCGGACTCCTCGACTGAATTTTCCAGGATGTATCAAAAATATCGAATTTTGGTTTGTCTCCTAAAAGATCCATATTCGCATCGTATAGAGACTCTATCGTTCCAACGTCTTTCCAATAACCGGAATACTCGTAGGCGAGCATTCTCTCTCCGCAATTTAACATTTTAGGCAAAATATCTTTACCGAAATCGTTTGAAGATTTTGTATCGCCATTATCTTCTTCAAGATATTTATATAATTTTTGAGCAGAAAAAACGTAAATCCCCATTGACGCCAAAGTTGACTTCGGATTGGATGGTTTTTCTTCAAACTCGTAAATCACGTCGTTTTCGTCTACGTTAAGAATTCCAAAACGAGAAGCGTCCTCTTTTGGCACATTTATCGCGGCAATGGTACAATCGGCATTTTTTAAAATATGATAATTCACCATTATAGAATAATTCATTTTATAGATATGATCTCCGGATAAAATAAGAACGTAATCCGGATCGAATTGTTTAATAAAATGAAGATTTTGATAAATAGCGTTTGCCGTGCCTTTATACCAGTCGGAAGAATTTTTTCCCTGATACGGCGAAAGGATATGAACGCCGCCGAAAGCCCTGTCAAGATCCCACGGCTGACCGTTGCCGATATAGTCGTTCAAAACTAGCGGTTGATATTGAGTTAAAACCCCGACCGTATCTATACCCGAATTTACACAGTTGGAAAGCGGAAAGTCGATAATCCTGTATTTTCCGCCAAACGAAACTGCAGGTTTAGCTATGTTGTTTGTTAAAGCGTAAAGCCGGCTCCCCTGTCCGCCGGCAAGCAACATAGCGACGCATTTCTTTTTCCTTATCATAATTTCTCCTTGTGTTAAATTATTTTCTTAAAATAAATTCCCGAAAATTTAGGTAAGTTTATCGTAATTGAGTTCTCTCTTCCGTGCGCATATTTTTTTACGGTTTTATAAACGGACTTGCGTGCCTTTCCGCTGCCTCCGTAGATCTTACTATCGGAGCATAAAATAATTTTATATTCTCCTTTATCCACGCCTAATCTGTAATTTTTATAGTCATTACCGGAAAAATTTATTATAACCGTAATTTCGTTTCCGCATTTATCTTTTCTGACAAACGATATTACGTTATTGTCTCTCTCGTCCGGAGAGATCCACTTAAAACCTTCCCAAGACTCGTCCATTTCATATAACGGCGGATTGTTTTTATATATCTCGTTAAGCTTTACGTTGAAATTATATAATTTTTTATGAAGCGGAAAATCCATCATGAAAAATTCAAGCCCCTCCTTGAAATTCCACTCTTTGAATTGTCCGTATTCATTTCCCATAAATGTCAATTTTTTCCCGGGGTGGGCATACATATACATGTTAAACGCCCTTAAATTCGCGAATTTTTCTTCAATAGTGCCGGGCATTTTATCTATCAAAGATTTTTTACCGTGAACGACTTCGTCGTGAGAGATAGGCAGAATAAAATTTTCACTGAAAGCGTAATACATGGAAAAAGTAAGTTTATCGTGGCAACCGCTTCTGAAATACGGATCCGTCTGCATATAAGACAAAACGTCGTTCATCCACCCCATATTCCATTTGTAGTTAAATCCCAAGCCGCCGATATCAACGGGTTTTGTAACCAAAGGAAAAGCAGTCGATTCTTCCGCTATCATTAGCGGATTCTTAAATTTCCCGAATATTACGGTGTTTAACTTTTGCAAAAAGGCAATAGCCTGCAAATTCTGGTTGCCACCGTTTTCGTTCGGGATCCACTCCCCGTCTTTTCTGTCATAATCGAGATACAACATTGATGCGACAGCGTCTACGCGTAATCCGTCAATATGAAATTTTTCAAACAAAAATACAGCGTTTGAGATTAGAAAACATTGAACTTCATTTCTACCCCAATCAAAAATTCTCGTTCCCCACGCCTTGTGTTCTTTTCTGTCCCATCCTTGATTCTCATAGCACGGCGTACCGTCGAATTCAAAAAGCCCGTGTTCGTCTTTCGGAAAGTGCGCAGGCACCCAGTCAACAATAACGCCTATTCCTCTCTGATGACAGGCGTCTACGAACCGCATAAAATCTTTCGGTGTGCCGAAACGCGAAGAAATCGAATAATATCCTGTTACCTGGTATCCCCACGAACCGTCAAAAGGATATTCCGAAATCGGCATAAGTTCTATATGCGTATATCCGCTTTTTAATACGTATTCTAAAAGTTCGTCAGTATATTCCGCATAGGTGTAATAACCGCCGTCCGCATGTCTTTTCCAGGACGCAAAATTAACCTCATAAACGTTTATCGGTTTATCGTAGGGCGCTGGCCGTTCAGACATATACTTTCCGTCCTGCCAAACGTATCCTTCCAATGAATAAATTTTAGAAGCGGTATTTGGCGGAGTTTCCGAGTGGAAAGCATAAGGATCTGCTTTTAATACTGTTTTGACCCCTTTTCTTATGGCAAATTTATAATTATCGTAAATTTTAAGTCCAGGAACAAACGTCTCGTATACACCACCGTCGCTTATTCTGCGCATAGGATTTTTATCTGTATCCCAACCGTTAAAGTCGCCTACGACTGAAATTCCGTCCGAATTAGGGGCCCATGTGCGGAAAACTACGCCTTCTACACCTTCCTGTACGGTAAAATGAGCGCCTAAATAATCGTAAGCGTTATAATTGGTTCCTTGATGGAACAGATAAAGCGGTAAATTATTTTCCGCGGTTTCTTTTGAAGAAATTATCGGCATTTTAACAGAAATATTCTGATTTTTTCCGTGGCGCGTTATCGATTTCCTCTTTTACGTTTTCATAACCGCGTCTTCCGAACAAAGCGTAAGTCGCATTTTTGCCGCCCTCTACGCCGGGTTGATTGTAGGTGTCGATATTTAACAGTTCGCCAACGTAAGCGGTTTCCATTTCAAACATATACAATAATTCACCAATGGTGAAAGCGTTAACTTCAGGCATTATAATCGTATAATTAAGCCTGTTCGCCGTTGTAAGAGCATATTCCGTCGCCTTGCGTTCGGTATTTATAAGTTCTCCTAAAGTATGGTTGCATAAGAAGTTGACGTCCGGGAATTGTTCACACCCCTCGCTTATAGTAACGTCAGCGCGGAATTTTTCCACTGCGATAAACGTTATTACTTTATCAAAACCGCCTTCACGGTATAACTGTATCTGAGAATGTTGATCGGTTACGCCAAGCGCTTTAACGGGCGTCTGTCCTGCATAAACCGTCTCGCCGTTTTTATTTACTGCTTTTCCCAAACTTTCGCCCCAAAGTTGACAATACCAATCCGCTACATATTTTAAGCTGTCAGCGTAAGGCATCATAACGGAAATATTTTTACCGCGTTTCATAGACATATATTCGAGAAGTGCGGACATAAGGGCAGGATTTTTTGTGATTTTTTTATCGGAACATATTTTATCCATATACGCAGCGCCGGAAAGCATAACTTTTATATCGATACCAAGAACCGCTGCCGGCAACAATCCAACAGGACAAAGTTCGGAAAATCTGCCGCCTACTCCGTCTGGAATATAGAAAGTTTTAAGACCTTCTTCTTTTGCAATTTTGATAAGATTGCCTCTGTTTTTAGAAGTCGTAGCAATCATATGGTCTTTTGCTTTTTCTCCGAATTTTTTCTTGAGAATATCCATTACGATAAGATATTGCGACATGGTTTCGCTGGTCGCACCGCTTTTGGTAACGACGTTAAAAATAGTCTTATTAAGATCAAGAGTACCTAAAAGAGACGCCATCCTTTCGGGATCAACGTTATCTTCAACGTATAATTTAGGCGCTTTTCTCAGTTTACGAGGCAATTCGTTGTGCCTTAAATGGCATAATGCCTGAAATACTGCCGTGGGGCCTAAAGCCGAACCGCCTATTCCAAAAACGACGAAATTATCGCATTTTTTTCTGATATCTTTAGCGGTGGCAATAATATCTTCTACCACTTCTTTCTGATTATATGGAAGATCCATCCACCCCATCATGCCTTTACCGCGATTTTCCTGAACGATTTTATACGCTGAATTTGCTAGCGGAAGATTATCTTTAATATCCTTTGCCGTGAATCCCTCTTTTTCACCTACAAATTCGGACATCATATTGTTGTAATCCATTTTCAATCTTAAATCTTTTTTCTGTTGAGACGTTAACTTAGCCATAATTTCTCCTAATTATATTATTTTCTTTATTATAATAATATAAAACAAATCAAAAGTCAATAATTAAAACTTTTTATTTATTTAAAAATAATTATCCGCCCTCTCGGACGGATAATAGTTAATTTTCTAAATCTTCGATCTGTTTTATCAGTTTATCTCTCATATCTATAAATTTATCATATTTTGCTCTTTCGGCGTCTACAAGATTTTTAGGCGCCTTATCCAGAAATCCTTGGTTAGCAAGTTTTCCGCTCGCCCTCGCAATCTCGTTTTCTACGTTTTCGAGTTCTTTTTTAAGCCTTTCTTCTTCCTTTTCGAGGTCAACCAATTCGCCGAGCGGAATATAAAGTTCCGCCCCCGAAATAACCTGAGAAACGGTCTTTTCGGAAAGTTCCGACTTGTCTGTTATAAACACGATTTCCGAAACGCCGGCAAGTTTTTCTATATATAACGCACCTGCCTTTATACGCTTAGAATTTTCGGTAGAAACGTATAATTTAATTTTTTTAGAAGGGGCGGCGCCGACTTTAGATTTAATATTCCTTACCGATTTTATAATCTCTTTTACTGTCTCCAATTCGGATACGGCAACCGAAAAATTGAGCTTAGTATCGTATCTCGGATATTCCGAAATCATTATAGATCCTTCACTATCCGGCATTGACTTGTTTATTTGTTCGGTTATAAAAGGAACGAAAGGATGAAGCAACTTTATAACGGTTCTTAAAACAAAAATCAAAACGCTGACCGTATCGGTTATTTTCTCTTCGTCCTCTCCGTATAAAACAGGTTTGGTAAATTCAATATACCAATCGCAGAAATCGTTCCACACGAAGTCGTAAAGATTTGCAAGCGCCACGCCCATTTCGTATTTTTCCATGTTTAAGGTTACGTCTTTAACCGTTTTATTAAGTTTAGTAATTATCCATTTATCCGCAACGGTCAACTTGCAATCCTTAATTTTCTTTATCTGTCTCCCCTCGGCGTTCATGATAACGAAACGCGATGCGTTCCATATCTTATTCATAAAGTTTCTTGCGCCCTCGATCTTTTCATCGGAGAAACGCATATCGCTTCCTGCGGCAACGCCGTTTATTAACGAAAATCTTAAGGTATCCGCACCGTATTTTGCAATTATTTCAGTAGGATCAATGCCGTTACCCAAAGATTTACTCATCTTTCTTCCCTGAGAATCTCTCACTAATCCGTGTATAAGAACATCTTTAAACGGGATCCTTTTCATATGTTCCAATCCGGAGAAGATCATCCTTGCGACCCAAAAGAAAATTATATCGTACCCTGTAACAAGAACGTCCGTCGGATAAAAATATTTAAGATCTTCGGTTTCTTCGGGATAACCGAGCGTCGAAAACGGCCACAGCGCTGCAGAAAACCAGGTGTCGAGCACGTCTTCATCCTGCCTTATATGCGTACCGCCGCATTTTGGACAAACTTTAACGTCCGTCTTACTTATTGTCATTTCGCCGCAATCGTCACAATAATATGCCGGTATTCTGTGCCCCCACCAAAGTTGACGTGAAATACACCAGTCCTTTACGTTGTTCATCCAATTAAAGTATATTTTTGAAAACCTATCCGGAACAAATCTGATACTTTTCTTTCTAACTGCGTCGATAGCCGGTTTAGCGAGCGGTTTCATCTTTACGAACCACTGTTTGGAAACTAAAGGTTCCACAGTATGATGACATCTGTAGCAATGTCCGACGTTATGATGTAAATTTTCGATTTTCAATAATAATCCCGCTTCTTTCAGTTCGTTTACAACGTTTTCTCTGCAAGAAAGCGAGTCCTGCCCTTTATATTTTCCGGCGTATTCATTCATCGTTCCGTCATCGTTTATAACCCTTATAACGGGAAGATTGTGTCTTAAACCGACTTCAAAGTCGTTAGGATCGTGTGCCGGAGTGATTTTAACGGCACCCGTTCCGAATTCGAGTTCTACGTAATCGTCGTAAACTATAGGAATTTCTTTATTAACGATAGGCAGAATCAACGTCTTGCCTTTAAGATCTTTGTATCTTTTATCTTTTGGATTAACTGCAACCGCAGTATCTCCGAACATTGTTTCCGGCCTTGAGGTTGCAACGGTAAGATACTCGTCGCTGTCTTTGATCGGATATTTTATGTACCAAAGGAAACTATCCTCTTCCTCATATTCGACTTCAGCGTCTGAAAGAGCGGTCTTACATTTCGGACACCAATTTATAAGCCTGTCTCCCCTATAAATCAACCCTTTTTCATAAAGGTTTACAAACACTTCTTTTACAGCTTTTGAAAGATTTTCGTCCATTGTAAAAGAAAGTCTGGACCAATCGCATGAAGACCCGAGAAGTTTTAATTGTTCGATTATTCTGTTTCCGTATTTATCTTTCCATTTCCAAGCGCGATCTAAAAAGCCTTCTCTGCCGACGTCGTTTTTGGTAAGCCCTTCTTTTGCCAACTGTTCGACTATTTTAACTTCGGTAGCTATAGAGGCGTGATCGGTCCCCGGAAGCCACAAAGCGTTATAACCCTGCATCCTTTTAAATCGAATAAGAGTATCCTGAAGCGTTTCGTCGAGCGCGTGCCCCATATGTAATTGTCCGGTGATGTTTGGCGGAGGTATAACGATAGTAAAAGGAAGTTTATCGGCGCTTACCTCTGCCCTAAAATAACCTTCTTTTTCCCACTCTTCATAGATACTTTTTTCGAATTCAGACGGATTATACGTCTTTGACATATCCATAGGGATTCTCCTTGATTTTAAACAATAAGTTTTTATATTATAACCAATAATTATCGAGTTGTCAAATATAATTTTTCCGGCATACAATAAAATATAAAAATTAACGGAGTTATTTTATGAAAAAATTTTTTTTACTGATCTTGGCGTCTATTTTAGCCGCCTTTTCATTTACAGGTTGCGGTAATAAATCCGATATAAAAACCATAGAACTCAACGAAGTTACCCATTCGGTATTTTACGCGCCACTATACTTAGCCATCGAAAACGGTTATTTTGAAGAGGAAAATTTAAAAATAAATCTTACGAACGGTGGCGGAGCGGACAAATCAATGACCGCCGTTCTGTCAAAAACGGCAGATATAGGACTTATGGGCCCGGAAACCGTAATTTACGTATACAATCAAGGTAAAGCGGACGCCCCGAAAGTTTTTGCTCAACTAACGCAAAAGGACGGCTCTTTTTTGGTGTCAAGAAAAAGCGAACCGGATTTTAAATGGACTGACTTAAAAGGAAAAGAGATTCTTGCAGGTAGAAAAGGCGGAGTTCCGGCAATGACTTTCGAATATATATTAAACGAACTCGATATGAAAAACGGCAAAGATTTCAATTTGAATTTCGACGTACAATTCAATTTGATGACCAGCGCGTTTATTGGCGGAACAGCAGACTACTGTACAGTTTTTGAACCAACCGCTTCGGAATATGAAAATAACGGAACCTGGCACATAGTTGCAAGCGTGGGAGAACAAGGCGGCGAAATACCTTATACGTCATTTATTGCGCTTGAAAGTTACTTGAATAATAATAAAGAAACCGTAAAATCTTTTCTGAAAGCGTTAAAAAAAGCCTATGCTTTTATTGAAGAACATACGGAACTCGAAGTTGCCGAAGCAATCGTAAAGCAATTCCCTTCGACTTCAATTTCATCGCTGGAAACGTCAATTAAAAGTTATAAAAAAATCGACGCTTGGAAAAAAGATATGAAGGCAACGGAAAACAGCTTTTCAAGATTGCAGGACATCATGCAAAACGCCGGAGAACTCGATGAAAAAGTGCCGTTCAATAAAATAGTTGACAATAAATATGTAACGGAAGTATTCGGCTGATAAACTAATTTGTGCGGCGGAAAAAATTATGGATAAACTACTGGAATTAAAAAATGTTTCGTTGACTTACCAAACGTTAAACGACGAGATAAAAGCGATAGAAGGACTTTCATTTTATTGTAACAAAGGCGATTTTTTATCGATAATCGGGCCGTCCGGCTGCGGAAAAACTACAATTTTATCATTGATTGCAGGATTGATGCAGCCGACAAACGGCGAAATTTTGATAAACGGAAAAAGCGATTACGAAAAAAACGACCTTGGATATATGCTGCAAAAAGATCAACTTTTCCCTTGGAGGAGTATAGAAAAAAACATATATCTGCCTTTAGAAATAAAGAAAAAATTGAACGCAGAAAATAAAAAATACGCAGACGATTTATTAAATAAATACGGACTTGCGGAATTCAAAAAAAATTTTCCCGATCAACTTTCAGGCGGAATGAGACAAAGGGTGGCTTTAATAAGAACGTTAGTATCAGATCCTAAACTTTTACTACTCGACGAACCCTTTTCCGCATTGGATTATCAAACGCGATTATCCGTTTGCGACGACGTTTACAAAATAATTAAACAAGAACAAAAAACTGCCGTTTTAGTTACGCACGACATATCCGAAGCAATCGCTATGTCAGACATAATCGTAGTCTTAACAAATAGACCTTCAAAGGTAAAATGTATCATTTCACCAAATATAGAAGGAGACTCACCTTTAAGAAAACGCGAAAGCAAAGATTTCGGTATATGGTTTGAAAAAATATGGAAGGAATTAAACAAATGAAGAATTATCAATTCTCTGCCGAACACGCAAAATACGTAAAACGCTTTAAAAAAGAAAATGCAATCGTAACAACGTTACGTTATTCTTATTGCAATCTTAGTTTTATGGGAATTATTTGCTTTTCTGAACGTTATCGATCCGTTTATTACGAGTTCACCATCGAGAATTTTCGTTACTATAAAAAATCTATTCGTAGACGATAACTTCCTATACCATATAGGAATAACCCTGTACGAAACTTTGCTTGGATTTTTAATCGCCGTAATTTTAGGCTATATTCTTGCACTTCTTTTATGGTGGTCCGAAAGACTACGTAGAATTTTAGAGCCGTATATAGTTGTTCTGAATAGTTTGCCTAAAATTGCATTAGGCCCCTTAATTATTATATGGTTCGGAAGCGGTATAAAAGCGATA
>CAJOMM010000017.1 GCA_905235765.1 uncultured Clostridia bacterium | reverse complement strand
GTAATCAGCAGGTCGGCGGTTCAAGTCCGCCCAGTAGCTCCAAAGAAACGCCTACCCTTTCGGGTGGGCGTTTTGATTATGAATAATTTTGGGGGCGGACTTGAATTAGGAGCCAGCAACCAAAGGTTGCGTGCTTGCCAAAGGCAAGAAAACAGTCCTGTGGACTGTTTTGCGGGAGGCTCGAGAGAAGCAAGTCCGCCCACCAGCTCCAAGTGTATGGGTCAAAAGGTCTTCTGACTTTTTGACCCTTTGTCATACTTTTTAGGCAAAAACCAGCGATTTTTAAGACCCTTGCATTTCAAGGGTCTTTTTTTATGCCCAAAAAGACGCTATGCACACACATAATTAGTGTGAGTCAAAATGTTGAAGGTGGGCGGATTTGACTCATTATGTTATTATATATTGAAAATATGTTTTACTAAATAATTAAAATGTAGTATAAATTTGTTGACAATATATAAAATATATGTTAACATAACTAATGTGAGGGTGTAAATATGGCAAATGTACGTAGAGAAAGATTTTTGAAAATAGCATCAAATAGGACAAATAAAATAATAGATGATATAAGATTGCTAGGCAATTGTGCTAATGAGAATAATTATGAATACACAATGGATGAAGTAGAAAAAATGTTTAAAGCAATAAATGAAACGCTTGAAGAGGCTAAAGCCAAATTTGGCGACACAAAAAAGGAGAGATTTAAATTCTAATGAGTACAGCTTCAGATATAATAAGAAATTTAAAATCAATTCCATTTGAAAATTATTCGGGCATATCGTCAAGAGAAAAATTAGTCGTCTATACAATTAAATATTTACATGATAATAATATAAAAACGACTTTTGATAACGTATGTGTTGCAGCATTTAAGTTGTTTCCAGAAGAATTTAAACTTTCCAGCGATTATCCGGAAATTCCCGATATTGCTGGACTTAATAGGACGCTTATGCATTTGAGACCGAGTGAAAGAAATTTTGCGACTGGAAAGCCAAATACTTTTTATGAGTTAACCGAAACGGGGAAAGCGTTGGCAAATCAGGTTGAAGAAGGTTTGCAAAAAGGGGCTTTTTTGAGCGAGAAAAAAACAGCAAAACATGATGAGGTTGTTGAAAAAGCAAATATTAAGGATTATATTGACTTTATCAACAATAGTTATTACAAACAATATCAAAAAAACATGGATTACAGCTTAGGAGTAATATGGAACATTTTTAATGTAATGCCGTTTAGAAACTTAGATACGGTATTACAAAAAATTAAAAATATTATAAATATATCGCAACAAAAAGATGATTTAATATGTCTAGAATTAGCACAAAAAATGTGTGGCGATATAAAATTACTAATTGAAAAAAAGAAAGAAATTGAAAAGGGGTTAAAATAAATACAATGGATTATATTGTTGAGAAATCTGAAAGATATAAGCGCAGAGAAATACTTAGTAGGTTTGACGGGGATTTAGCAAGAGAAATAGCGGAACTAGTTACAAATGCAATAGATTCTTATGGACGAATTCAAAACTTTAACGGTGAAAAAATTGTAAAAATAGAAGTGGCTAAAGGATCAAAAAAAGGTGAAAAGTTTGTTATTAGAGTTATAGACAATGCAGAGGGAATGTCTATGCAACAGCTTGTCGAAATATTTCGCTTATATGCTTCCGACAACAATGGTGGTGGGACAAATGACAAAATAAGAGGCTTATTTGGACAAGGTGCAAGCGATTGCATGTCGTTAAGCGCCTATGAAAAGAAAAGTGCAGAATATATATCATTTAAAGATGGTGAAGTAAGTAGATTGCGTTTTTACCTAGATGAATCTAGCAATATAAGGTTTAATCCGAAGTGCTTTAACAAATCTCAAGAAATTAAAAGTCTGCGAGAAAGCTATGGTATTGAAAACAATGGCACTGTGGTTACATTTGGTATTCCTGATGGGGCAAAGTTTAAGTACGATATTGAGGGGTTAAAACATTCTATAGAAACAATGTATCTATTAAGAAACATTTTAATGGATGACAGAAATAAAGTATATCTTAAATCACAAGATGGAAGCATTCTATTGTCGGCAAAACAATATGCTTTACCAGACAAATCGTTTAAGGAAGAAAATATTTCATTTTCATATAAGGGTAAAGAATTTAATGGTACCATTAGTTTCTATAAGAACGACAATAAAGAGGATAATCTTATTGATATTTTAGTTGAAGATAATAGAGGCAACTTATATGATAATCAAATGTTTGGGTTTAGACGGTCACCAGGAAATAATTTCTTGTCAGGGAGAGTAATAATTGATCAATTTTATGAAAATGCAAGTTATTTTTTAAATGAGGAATCAGAAACAATTATAAATGATGATAGGTCTGGTTTTAATATAACGAAAGGCTTTGGTAAACGCCTATCGGAAGCTTTAGCTAATTCAATAGATGAAGCATTACATATATTGTTAAAAGAAAAGGAAGTTAAAAACATATCCTTAACAAAGAATAAAAAAGATTTTGACTTTTTAAGCTTCCTAAATAAAGATTTAAAAAATGTTCAGCCATATTCAGTTGGTGGTGGTTCAGAGAAAGGGAAACAACCGCCTGCTTCAGGGATAGCTTTTGCAAGAAATAATATTTCGATTACATCTGGACATAATTACGATTTAAAACTTTATTTAAACAAAGAAATAATTAGCGTTGGCGACATAATTACAATAGATACCATTGGTAATGACGGATTTATTAGTTATACTAATAATATTATTATCGGTAAAAAGGATTTAGAAGAAGAAATCCCTAGTAAAAGTTGTGTAATATTAGGGATTAAGAAAACTGATATCCCGATTGAATTATATGCAAGTTGTGGGGCGTGTAAAGCAAGATGTAATGTCAATGTAATAGAAGATGAAATTATTTATCCTGAAAATGGATTGCAATTTGAAAAATCTGATGTCACATTAACGCCTGATACAAATCACAAGGTTAAGCTATATTATGACAAAACAAAATTTAGTGATTATGACAAAATAATACTTACTGATAATGCTGACAATAAACTGAAATTTAAGCAACAAACTTTTAACATCAATGATGGCATTAAAATAAATGACGATGTCGGCTATTTCAACATTGAGTTTAGCGGTGGAGACTTAAAAGATAGTTATATAATTGTGGCGACGTGTAAAGAATATAATGATAAGTTAAATATAAAAATTGATGCCTCGCCATCTCAAGGCTTTGGTAAATCTGGTGATATATCTGACTGGAGTTTAAACCCTGCTGAATATGAAAAACTACCTCAATCAACTTTTGATCCAATGCATGGTATAATTTATATATACACAAAAAATGCCATAAATAATATTTTCGTAAAAGAGTGGAAACCCGATTTAAGTGGCAATCCAAAATTGTTTGTCATTTCGCTTGTTTGTTATGAGGCTGCACGGTTATATGCAAGCAAAAAAGCACAACAAGGTCATTTACCAGAAAATTCTTATGAAGATTATATTAACCTGGTTGAAGAAAAGAAAAATGAGTATTATAATGAATATGTTATGTCATTAAAAAAGTCAGGCACTTAAGCTAATACTTAAGGTATTTATATTTTTCTACGCAACCTTTTGGGGCACACACCTACCCAAATGAAACATTTTGGTGCATACACACAAAAAAACGCCTACCCTTTCGGGTGGGCGTTTTGATTATGAATAATTTTGGTGGCGGAGAGTTAAGTCGCCGAACGGGTAATATTAAAAGCGGTTGATAAATCTATCAACCGCTTTCGTTTTTGCTCTGCCTTTTATTTTTATAATTTTTTACTTTATTATTTTTTCATGCGATAAGGTCGTAGCCGTGCTCAAGCAAAATACCCGTCTCTTCCGCCGCTTTTTCCGTATAGCTTTCTATCCCCTTTTCTTCTCTGTAACTTCTGTATATAAGATAGGGAACGGGGTCGGACGTATGCGTCTTTATTGCTATCGGCGTCGGATGATCCGGACATATTAACATTGTAAAGTCTTCTCCGTCCGTCTTTAACCCATTATAAACCGTCTTTACCACTTCGTCTATCCTCTCTATCGAATAGATTTTATGCTCCGCGTCGCCATGATGACCGCACTCGTCCGGCGCTTCCATGTGAATATATACGTAGTCGGCGCCGTTTCTCAATGCGTTAAGGCAGGCGTTTGCTTTGCCGATAAAGTTCGTATCGTAATTGCCCGTAGCTCCTTCTACTTCTATCACCTGCATACCGGAAAGTTTGCCTATGCCTTTAAGCAGGTCGACTGCGGATATCATCGCGCCGTTTATCCCGAATTTCTCCTTAAAACTTTGCATTTTAGGTTTCGTGCCTTCTCCCCAAAACCACAATGAATTAGCCGGATTTTTACCTCTTTTTATCCTTTCTTTATTTATGGGATGATCCTTTAACAAATCGTAAGATCTTTTCATAAGATCCAAATATTTCTGTCCCTCTTGGCTCTTTGGAAGATAATTTTTTATAGGTTTACCGGTTATATCGTGAGGCGGAGTCAAATCTCCT
Source organism: uncultured Clostridia bacterium (assembly GCA_905235765.1). Classification (GTDB taxonomy): domain Bacteria; phylum Bacillota; class Clostridia; order Christensenellales; family Borkfalkiaceae; genus UBA1259. The sequence goes on along the minus strand of CAJOMM010000017.1, from coordinate 11,166 downwards.
GCTATTTTTCCGTTTTCTATTACAAGACAATGTCTGTAACTTACCCCTGAATACAGAGAATAACCGTTTCCGTTGAGGTTTGCCGCCAAATAATCTATAAGCGTTTTCGCTTCCTCTGTGGAAATTTCTCCGGCACTGTAATCGACCATAGTCTTATCGCAAAAATCCGGCTCCTTAGAAAGAGTTACAAGGTTTGCGCGCGCCGTTACGTCCGTATCCTTTAATTTTATGCCTATTGAAACCGCTTCAAGCGGAGACCTCCCCGTATAACAGTCTTTTGGATCGTAGCCCAGAACAGAAAGATTAGCAACGTCGCTGCCCGGTTTCATGCCGTACGGTACCGTTTTACATAGTCCGGCTTCGGAAACTTTAGCTAAACTGTCTATAAAAGGTTTATTTGCCACTTCTAACGGCGTTTTGCCGTTTAATTTTTCGTTGGGGTAATCAGCCATCCCGTCCCCGAGTATAACTACGTATTTCATAAATTGCTCCAATTGATAGGTGTTTTGCCTCTAGAAATAAGATATTCGTTAGTTTTTATAAAGTGTCCGCAACCGAAGAATCCGTTATAAGCGGAAAGCGGACTCGGATGCGCACACTCCAAAATAAGATGTTTTTTGCTGTCTATAAGCGGCTTTTTGGCTCTTGCGTTGCCGCCCCAAAGCAAAAATACCACGCCGCTTTTAAGATCGGAAATTTTTTTTATAACTCCGTCCGTAAACTGTTCCCAGCCCTTTCCTCTATGAGAATTAGCGGTGTGCTCGCGAACGGTAAGCACCGAATTCAATAGCAGCACTCCCTGTTTAGCCCACCCGGTAAGGTCGCCGCTTTTAGGCGCGCTGCCCGTTTCCGAAAGTATTTCTTTATAAATATTTATAAGAGACGGAGGAAGCTCCACGCCGTTCGGAACGGAAAAGGAAAGACCCATTGCTTGTCCCGATTCGTGGTAAGGGTCCTGACCTAATAAAACCACCTTTATCCTTTCTAACGAAGTAATTTTCAAGGCGTTGAAAATGTCGTACATCGACGGATAAATAGTACGTTCGGAATATTCTTTTTTGAGAAACTCTCTCAGATTCTTATACGACGGAGAAGAAAATTCGTCTTGTAAAATCTCGTCCCAATCTTCGGTAATCTTAACCATATTATTATATATTCTAACATAAATACGTTGACTAAATCAATATAATTTTATATAATATACCGAGAGTTTAAAAATGAAAATTTGGGAAATCTTTCTAATAGGCGTTGCGCTCGCTATGGACGCATTTGCGGTAACCGTGGCGAACTGCTTGCAATACGCGGATAAATTAACCGTTAAAAAGGAGTGGACAATGCCCGTAACTTTCGCGGCGTTTCAGATCCTTATGCCTATCATCGGTTTTTTTATAGGAGGCGTATTTTACGAATATCTCGTTTCTTTTTCAAAATTCCTGACCGCGGGAATATTCTTTATTCTCGCTATAAAGATTGCGCTTGACCAGGCTTTGGGAAAAGACGAGGAAAAAAAAGATAAACCGTTCGGGGTGTTGACTTTGCTTTCGCAAGGCGTTGCGACAAGTATAGACGCATTGGCGATAGGCGTTACCTTTTCGGTGGAACTGTCTCTGAATATTTTCGCCGCCGCGGCGATAATAGGAGGCGTTACCTTCTTAATCGTTGCTTTCGCCCTTTTTATAGGTAAAAACCTCGGAAAACTGCTCGGTAAGTACTCGGTATGGGTAGGCGCGATAATTCTGTTCGCACTTGCCGTTAAAAACCTGATAGAAGGTTTAATCTGACGCTTTTCTGCGCTACCGTATTTATATCAAAGTTTTGCGGTGTCTAAAACGGCGCCGTTTAAGTCCTTCAAATATATACCGCTCCCTTCTATGACGATATAACTGTGCGCGGTATCCATTTTCGGCAAAGAAACGGAACCTGCGTTTATATACAGGGTACCGTCTTTTTTTTCTATAAATCCCGTGTGGAAATGCCCGTACACGACCGCGTCGAATTTAGTTGTCGGCGGACAATCTTTATTATATATATGCCCATGCGTACATAATATCGTCTTGCCTGCCGAAAATAAACAAACTTCTTCGACAAAATCGAATTCCGAAATAAGTTTATCCACATCGCTGTCGCAGTTGCCCTTTACGACTATCAGTTTATCCTTTATGCCGTTTAGAAGCGCCGCCACTTCGGTAGGGTTATAATCTTTGGGAAAAGGATTTCTCGGGCCGTGATTGTATATATCGCCCAAAAGAATTATTTTATCCGCTTTTTCCTCTTCCGCCCTTTTTAGCGCAAGTTTCATATAATATGCCGAACCGTGAATATCTGACGCTATAAATATTTTCACGCTTTATTCTCCTTATAAAAGACGAATCCCCTTCTCGGCGTTCGCTTTTACCGTCTCTTCACTCCAAACGGAAGCCTGAACTTCGCCTATGTGAGATTTTTTGAGCAAATACATACATATTCTCGATTGACCTATTCCTCCGCCGATAGTCAGAGGAAGTTTACCGTTCAAAATATCTTTACAGTACGGGTTATCAAGCTTAAACGTTTCTTTGCGCTTTTTAAGTTGCTTTACCAAACTCTTTTCGTCCACTCTTATACCCATCGAAGATATTTCAAACGCAATATTTTTTTCTTCGTACCATAAAAGAATATCTCCGTTGAGTTTCCAATCGTCGTAGTCGGCGGCTCTCCCGTCGTGAGGGGCTTTGTCTTTTAAGTCCCAGCCTATCTCGGTCAAAAATATAGCGCCGTATTTTTTCGCCGCAACGTTTTCGCGCTCTTTTCGGCTTAAATCCGGATATAAAGCTTCTAACTCTTTGGTTGAAACAAAGGTTATGTCTTTTGGAAGATTGGTTTTAAGTTGCGGATATTTCTTCAAGACCTTGTCCGAAGTCTTAAGAAAAGCCTTATATATTTTTCTGACAGTACTCTTCAAATACCCTTTGGTGCGGTTTTTACGGGAAATAATCTTTTCCCAATCCCATTGATCGACGTAGACGGAGTGAAGTTCGTCCAAAGTTTCGTCTCTTCTTATGGCGTTCATATCTGTATAAAGTCCCGTGCCTTCGGTAAACCCGTATTTATATAGCGCGTTCCTTTTCCATTTTGCGAGGGACTGTACTATCTCCACTTCTCTTCCTAAATCTTTAACGTCGAATCTTACGGCGCGTTCCACACCGTTTAAATTGTCGTTAAGCCCCGTTTCGGGAAACACGAACAAAGGAGCGGAAACTCTGGTAAGGTTAAGAGATTTCGCAAGTTCCGTTTCAAATACGTCTTTTATGTATTTGATAGCGATTTCCGTTTCCATTAAGCCTAAATCAACTTTGTTGTTCATAATTATCTCCTTGTTTTTTTATTATACCCGTAACACGGGTGGAAAATCTTTCCGAATTTCTGAATTTTTTATCGGCTACCGCCAGGATAAAATACCATATCGCAATAGTTCCTATGCTGAAAATGAGTATAAAAGGCTCCCATTTTATCAAGGTATAGTTTAGAAGTACCGAAACGCCTATAAGTATCAGCGGAATCAAAAAGGCTAACATAACGCTGAAAAGGTTGGTCTTTCTGCGCTCTATCGTAACCGTGTCTCCGACTTCTGCGCCGACTGAATTAAACGCGGTAAATTCTACCTGTCCTACGCCCTCTTTCAAAACGCAAAGTCCACATTTTACACATTCGTCTTTTTTGTCGACGGAAATTTTTGCGTTTTCACCGTCGACAGAAACGACCACTCCCGTTTCCGTCATAATTAAACCTTTTTTAAGAACTCGGCAAGTTCTGAAACGGGTAACTCCGTTTCGTTGCCCGTTTGCATCTCTTTTATTTTTATAATACCTTTCTGCATTTCGTCGGAACCGAGCACTCCCACGAATTTCGCTTTAAGTTTATCCGCATATTTGAATTGCGCTTTTATTCCGCGCCCCATATAGTCGGTATCCGCATTGATTTCAGCCTTTCTTAAATCCGCAACTATCCTAAACGCGACTTTTCTCTCTTCTTCGCCCATAGGCGCGAGATAAAAGGTCAAAGGCTGCGGTTCGGGTATTGACGCCCCCGACGACTCCAACAACAATAAAAGTCTTTCTATTCCCACGGCGAATCCGACGCCCGGAACTTTTCCGCCGCCGAACTCTTCTATAAGCCCGTCGTATCTTCCGCCGCCGCAAACCGTACCTTGCGCGCCGATGGAATCCGACACGAACTCGAACACGGTTTTAGTGTAATAGTCAAGTCCCCTCACGATACCGGGATCGACTGTTGCCTCTACACCGGCGGCGCTCAAAAGACTTTTTACCCGTTCGAAATGTTCTCTGCAATCGTCGCATAAGTAATCAAGAATTACAGGCGCGCCGCGTACAATCTCCTTACAATCCGGATTTTTACAGTCCAAAATTCGCATAGGATTAGTGTTAAGCCTTTCTTTGCAAAGATCGCAAAGCGAATCCTTTTTCTCCGCCAAAAATTCTTTAAGCGCGGCGTGATATTTTTTTCTGCACTCTTTACAACCTATGCTGTTGATATAAAGTTTAAGGTTTCCGACGTTAAGCTTGTCCAAAAATGTCTTTGCGAACAAAATGACTTCCGCGTCTATTCCTGCGGAGTCCGAACCCAAAAATTCTACGCCGAACTGATGAAATTCACGAAGTCTTCCCGCCTGCGGTCTTTCGTACCTGAAACATTGAGTCAAATAGTAAAGCTTGCTCGGAAAAGCGCCGGCGTAAAGACCGTTTTCCACGAACGCCCTCGCAACTCCTGCAGTCCCCTCCGGCTTTAAAGTTATGCTTCTGCCGCCTTTATCGGTGAAAGTATACATCTCTTTGTTTACGATATCGGTAGTTTCCCCGACTCCGCGTAAAAACGCTTCCGTATGCTCGAAAGTCGGCGTACGAATTTCTTTTGCGTTGAAAAGCGCGGCGACTTCTCTCGCCGTCTTTTCGATATATTGCCATTTGTATGAATCCTGCGGAAGCAGGTCTTTAGTTCCCTTTGGTACGGTTATCATAGTTTTCCTTTTTATAAAATATATTTCTTTAAATCTTTGTTCTTCTTTTCGGTACCGAGTTTTTCCGCAACGAAATTCTTATCCACTACGACCTGTTTATAAGGTTCTTCGCCGTCAGCTCTAAAAGAAACGTCCTCCAACAGTTCTTCCATTACCGTGTGAAGTCTGCGCGCGCCGATATCTTCGGAAGTAACGTTCATATCTTCCGCGACGGCGGCTATCTCTTCTATAGCGTCATCTTTGAATACAAGTTCCACGCCGTCTACCTTCAAAAGATTCGCATATTGCTTGGTGATAGCGTTAGAGGTCGCCGTCAGAATCTGTACAAAGTCGTCTTTAGATAAACTCGAAAGTTCCACAAGTATCGGAAATCTGCCCTGAAGTTCCGGAATAAGGTCGGAAACTTTTGACACGTGGAAAGCGCCTGCGGCAATAAACAAAATATAATCGGTCTTTATCGGCCCGTACTTGGTGAATACCGTTGAACCTTCGACTATGGGAAGAATATCCCTTTGCACGCCCTCTCTCGAAACGTCTTGTCCGCCGCCTGAAGTGCTTTTAGCCGCGATCTTGTCTATTTCGTCTATAAAAATTATTCCTTCTTGTTCCGCGCGGCGAATAGCTTCTTCGTTTACGGAATCGTTATCTATAAGTTTATCTGCTTCTTCCTCTAAAAGAAGTTTCCTCGCTTCTTTCACGGATATTTTACGTTTTTTACGTTTTTGAGGAATGATATTCCCGAAAATAGAACCTATGCTTATTTCCGCGCCGCCGGGAACCAATTCCATAGGCTTAGGTACGTCCACTACGTCTATCTCAATTATTTCGTTGTCGTAGTAACCTTTTTTCAAGCCTTCTTTAATATTTCCGTGGAAAATTTCCTCGGGTGTTTCACCTCTGTCCGCTCTTCTTAACTCCGCAAGGATTTTGACGAGTTTTTCGTCTACGGCGCTGCCTGCCTTTTCTTCCACCTTCTTGACGCGTTCTTCTTTGACAAGCCTTACCGAACACTCCACGAGATCTCTTATCATCGACTCAACGTCGCGCCCGACGTATCCGACTTCGGTATATTTAGTCGCTTCTACTTTAATGAACGGCGCGCCGACGAGTTTCGCAAGCCTTCTCGCTATCTCCGTTTTGCCAACGCCCGTAGGTCCCTTCATTATTATATTTTTGGGAGTTATTTCGTCCATTTCCGCCTGCGGAAGCATGCTTCTTCTGTATCTGTTGCGAAGCGCGATGGCAACCGCTTTTTTAGCCTCGTTCTGACCTATTATATATTTGTCTAACTCTTGTACTATTTTTTTCGGACTTAAATTCATACTTCTCTCCTATATAACTTCACAAGTGATATGCCCGTTTGTAAAAACGCAAATTTCGCTTGCGATTTTAAGGGCTTTTTTCGCAATATCTTCAGCGCCGTAATCGGTTTCCTGCGAAAGCGCGCGCGCCGCCGCCAAAGCGTAATTTCCGCCGCTGCCTATGGCGCAAACGCCGTCCTCCGGCTCTATGACTTCTCCGGTTCCCGAAACGATAAGCAAACTGTCTTTGTCTGCGGTTATCATCATCGCTTCGAGTTTTCTTACTTTATCCGATCTCCACATCTCCGCGAGTTCCACCGCCGAACGCATAAGGTTTCCGGAATATTTGTTAAGCATTTCTTCAAACCTTTCGGAAAGCGTAAACGCGTCCGCAACGGACCCTGCAAAACCGAATATAACTTTGCCGTTATATATCCTCCTTACTTTAACTGCGTTGTTCTTGAATATTATAGACTGCGACATAGTTACCTGACCGTCTCCGGCTATCGCGGTTTTGCCGTCCTTCTTTACGGCGCAAATGGTCGTCCCCATAAATTCACTCATTGTTCTAACTCCTTATAAAATTCATTTATCGCGCTTAAACTTCTTTCAGCCAAAGCGTATTTCTTCTTGGATTTATCCTTTATGACGCCGTTCAACATAGGTAAGATCCCGAAATTTGCGTTCATAGGTTGAAAATCCTTATTATCCGTCGTTATATATCTTGCAAGCGAACCCATAACGGTAACTGACGGCGCAAGTATCGGTTCTTTCCCGTTTATCTTCCGCTCGCAATATATCGCTGCGGCAAGCCCCGACGCCGCGCTCTCCACGTAGCCTTCTACACCGGTTATCTGTCCTGCCAAAAAGACCTTCGGGTAATTTTTAAACGAATAATCGGGATTTAAGGCTTTCGGCGAATTTATAAAAGTGTTCCTGTGCATTACGCCGTATCTCAGATATTCCGCGTTTTTAAGCGCCGGAATAATTCCAAACACCCTCTTCTGTTCGCCGAATTTCAGATTGGTCTGAAATCCCACCAGATTATACATAGTGCCTTCCGCGTTCTCTTTTCTGAGTTGAAGGCAAGCGTAAGGGCGCTTTCCCGTTACCGGATCGTAAAGTCCCACAGGCTTTAACGGTCCGAAACGAAGAGTATCTTTTCCCCTTGCCGCCATTATTTCCACAGGCATACAGCCTTCGAATATTTCCGTTTTTTCAAATTCGTGCAGTTCCGTTTTTTCGGCGGATAAAAGTTCATCGATAAATCTATCGTATTCTTCTTTATCCATAGGACAATTCACGTGGTCGCCGTTTCCTTTCCCGTACCTGTCCCCGAAAAAGAATTTGCCTTCTTCCAGGCTCTCAAAACTCACTATCGGCGCGGAGGCGTCGTAAAAAGAAAGAGAGTCCGGCGCAAAATCTTCAAGTTTTTTGATCAACGGCTCGCTTGTCAGCGGCCCCGTGGCTATTATCGTATATTCATCGGGGGAAATATCCTTGACTTCTTCCGAAATAAACTCCACGTTCTTTTGCGCCAGCAAAGTCTCGGTTACGCTTTCGGAGAACTTTTCCCTATCAACGGCGAGCGCGCCGCCTGCCGGTACGGCTGTTTTATCAGCCGCAGCCATAGTTACCGAGCCTAATATTCTCATCTCTTGTTTCAAAAGCCCTGCAGCGTTTCCGTATACGTCGTTCGATTTTAAAGAGTTGGAACATACGAGTTCGGAAAAATTCGGGCTCTTATGCGCCGGGGTATATTTATTAGGCTTCATATCGTAAAGTTCGACCTTTATACCCTTTCTCGCAAGATAATACGCCGCTTCTGCTCCGGCAAGTCCGGCTCCTATTACTTTAACTTTGTTCATCTTCTTTATAATCGCAGTTCTTGTCGGAACACTTTACCGTTTTCCCTATCTTTACGAGATGTTTTCCGCACTTTGGACAATTCTTTCCGGTCGGCATATCCCAACTCATAAATTTGCATTGCGGATACCCCGTACACCCGAAAAAGGTTTTTCCCGTTTTACTCGTCATCTTTCTCGTGGGTTTGCCGCATTGAGGACATAATCCCTCGAAACTTTCAGGCGCAAGGCTTACCGTGTTCTTGCATTTCGGATAATTGGTACAAGCAAGAAATTTACCGAACTGCCCCTCTTTTAGCGCCATCGGCGCGCCGCATTTTTCACATACTTTATCCGTAAGTACTACGGCTTTCTCCTTCACGGACTTTATATTTTTACACTCGGGATAATTGGAACAAGCATAATAATTTCCGTATCTTCCGCTCTTGATTATCATCGGTGCGCCGCACTTTTCGCAAATAACGTCCGTCATTCTCGATTCGGCAAGTTGTTTGGAAAACGGACCGTAAAAATCCGCTATAAGTTTATGCCAATCTTTTCCGCTTTCGCCAACGTCGTCCAACTCGTCTTCCATTTTTGCGGTAAAGCCGACGTTCATTTATTTTACCAAAAAATCTATCAAATCGTAACTTATGGGGTTTGGAACAAGATATTTCTTTTCCTTTCTTACGTATTCCCGTTTTTTATCGGTAAGCTTTGCCATAATGGTAGCGTAAGTAGAAGGTCTGCCTATTCCCTTATCTTCCATATTCTTGATGAGCGTCGCCTCTGTAAACCTTACGGGGGGCTTTGTGAACTTTTGTTCCTTTTCTATGCCTTTAAGCTGAAGTTTTTCCCCTTCGTTAAGCGTTGGAAGAAGCGTGGAATTTCCTTCGTCATCCTCGTCTTTTTTGGTGTCGTCGTATACTGCGGTATACCCCTTGAACATTAAAGATTTACCGCTTGTTTTAAGAATATATTCGCCTGCGGCAACGTCCACCGAAACGCCGTCGTAAACGGCTTCGGACATTTGCGAAGCGATAAACCTGTCGTAGATAAGCTTATACAGTTTGTAATGGTTTCGGTCAAGAACGTCTTTTAGACTTTCGGGCGTGATATTTACGTTTATGGGACGAATCGCCTCGTGAGCGTCTTGCGCGTCTTTTTTGGAACGGTAAAAGTTAGGTTTTTCAGGCGCATATTTTTCGCCGTAATTTTTTCTGATATACTCTAACGCCGACGCCTGCGCTTCGGAAGCTATTCTCACGGAATCCGTTCTCATATACGTTATTAATGCAAGTTGTCCGTTTGGAGTTTCAACGCCCTCGTAAAGTCTTTGGGCTATCTGCATCACCTGAGGCGCGGTAACGTTTAATTTAATCGAACCGTCCTGTTGCAACGTGCTGGTTATAAACGGCGCCGGAGCGTGCGATTTTACGACGGACTTTTTTACCGATTTCACGATAAACTCGGAATTTTTGAGTTCCGTCTCCACTGCCGCCGCCTCCTCCGCGGAAGACGGTTTATATTTTTTACCGCTCTTTTCGCAAAGAAGAACCTTAAATTCTTTATCGCTGTCGGGCTTTACCAACGCTTTCAGATTCCAATATTCCTGAGGCTTAAAAGCCGCAATCTCCCTCTCTCTGTCCACGACCATTTTAAGCGCGACGCTTTGCACTCTTCCTGCGGAAAGATTTTCGTTCAGCCTTGAACTCGCCGCCGGCGAAATACTGTAACCGACTATCCTGTCGAGCACCCTCCTCGCTTGCTGCGCGTCAACTAAACCCATATCTATCTTTCTGGGATTTTTTAAGGCGTTTTTGACCGCCTTTTCGGAAATTTCGTTAAACTCTATACGATTAGCTGCGTTTTCGTCAAGTCCCAACACTTCCGCAAGATGCCAGGATATCGCCTCTCCCTCCCTGTCGGGGTCGGTTGCAAGATACACCGTTTCCGCTTTTTCAGCTTCTTCTTTAAGCCTTTTTATATCCGCCTTCTTCTCCGGTGAAATTTCGTAATAAGGCTGAAAATTTCCGTCTATTTTTACGCCCATGCGGTTCACGGGAAGATCCCTCACATGTCCCTTGGACGCGTCTACCTTATAATCGCCTTTGAGAAATTTTTCTATCGTTTTTGCCTTATGCGGCGATTCCACTATTATTAGTTGCATATATCCTCCGATCAATCGGAAACCAAACCGTAAACGTTTGTCCCCGTCTTGCAAATTTTACCTTCTATTTCCAGATTCATAAGCGTCGGCGACAATTTCGCGACGTCCATGCCTGTAAGTGCGCATATCTTTTCTATATGCTTCGGCCCTTCTTTTAATGCCGAAATAACTCTCTTCTCTTCTTCGGAATATTCCGTTTCCTCTATATTCCGAGGCGTTTTCCCGTAATGTAACAAAATATCCGACGGACTGTCCGACAGCATCGCGCCTTCTTTAATTATTTTATTGCACAGTTTTCCCGATTCCACGCCTATACTGTACGGTATCGCAAATACGTCTCTGCCATAAGAAAGCGCGTAATCGACCGTGTAAACCGTGCCGCTTTTCTCTCCGCCCGACACCAAAAGCAATCCTTTAGAAAGACCGGATATTATCCTGTTTCTTATCGGGAACATATACGGCATAGGTCTTACTTCCGGAGGCTGTTCGCTTATCAGAAGTCCGCGCTCTGCAATTTTATCCGCTAAAGCGTTATTGGAAGAGGGATAAACGTGGTTCAATCCGCCGGCTATCACCGATATCGCCTTCCCGTTTACGGCGAGCGCAGTCGCCAAAACGGTTTCATCTATTCCTTCGGCAATTCCCGTAACTACGGTGAAACCGGCTTCGCACAACTTTTCCGTATAATTTTTGGCTATCCCTAACGATAAAGGCAAATTCTTCCGACTGCCCACTATCGAAAAAGTTTCCGATTTCAAAAGTCCCGTATCGCCTTTAGTATAGAGTACGAGCGGAGGCAAATCTATATTCGACAACAACTCCGGATAATCTTTACTT